>JADYZK010000108.1 GCA_020853175.1 Bacteroidales bacterium | reverse complement strand
TCTTTTTGAGCTTCTATTTACTTGTAAGAAACGCGTATTCTTTTCTTGCAGTAAGCGTGGCCCCCGGTTCGAAAACGTTGGTTGTTGAAGGCTGGGTGCCTGAGTCTGGACTGAGAAATGCACTTCAATTTTATGAAGAAAATCAGTATAAAAACATGATTATGACAGGAGTACCCATTACCCAATGGACCTACTCTTCCCCATTTTCCAATATGGCGGATGCGTCGGCCGGAAGCATGAAAAGAATGTTTTTTAATGACACTATTTATAGGGCTATTATCCCCTCTACAGTGCTGCGCGACAGAACTTACAGCACCGCCGTTGCCCTGAAGATGTTGCTTCCTCAATGGAATATTAAAGCCGACAGCTTCGACCTTTATACTATGGGACCGCACGCGCGCAGGACTTATTTGATGTTTTCAAAGGCATTTCCGAATTCAAAAATTGGACTGATCACCGATACTGATCCCTCGTTTGATACGCAAAAATGGTACACCACCAGCGCGGGATTTCGGTTGGTTTTTAGCGAATGGGTAAGTTATATCTATAGTTTTTTCTTTTTTCATCCTAACGAAGAAACCACACGCAACCTTATTCGCCATGGCCACTATCTGGATAGTATTACAAATCAGCGTTTTAAAAAAGACAATGAGTTTGCCGACACGCTAACAAGTCCGCTCGGCAGGAATGAAATGAGTGCATTTAGAGGTTTGAAGTATTTCAGTGTTGATACAATCTGGAAAAAACGTGTTGAAATTGCAATTGACACCTCAGAACCGTCGTTTTTTATGCCTACAACCACCGAACGTAAACCATTGTACCGCAAATATGCCACCTTGTCGTTTATGCATAACGGAATAATTTATTCGCTTACGGCCTTTCAAAACCTCGACCACAAAAAGAAAAACCCTTCCTACAATGCGCTTTTTGTTCCTTTTAAAGACAGCACAAGTGCCCACGAAACGTATGGAGGTGGCAGATTTCTCGATTTTGAAATACCAACATCCAAAACTGCATTTCTGGATTTTAATACCGCTTACAACCCTTATTGCGCCTACCACGAGCGGTGGTCGTGTCCGCTTCCTCCGCCCGAAAACTATCTGAAGTTAGCAGTGAAGGCAGGTGAAAAAAATTACAAAAACCACGACGATCAATAGCCATGGAAAAGCTAAATATTTCAGTGCTTTTTGTTGACGACGATAAAATTATTCGCACCGTTTACAAAAGAATAATTGGCGATTTGGTTGACAATGTTTATTTTGCCAGCGATGGCATCGAAGGGCTTGCCATGTTTTACGAACATCGCCCCGACTTGATCATTACCGATATTAAAATGCCGATGATGAGTGGTTTAGATATGGCAATAACCATCAAAAGCGACCACCCTAATACACGTATTGTTATACTTTCTGCACTTAGCGAAGGCAACTACTTTATCCGTGCCATACAGATAGGCATCAAAAGTTTTTTATTAAAACCTGTTGATAATCAAAGGCTGAGGGATATCATCCGCGAGCAAGCCCATGAAATTCTACTCGAACAAAAAATAAAAAACGAAGAGCAGAAACGCATCAAGGCCGAAAAGGAACTCAAACGCAATGAACTTCTGCTTCAGGCAGTGAGCGAAACCGCACAGCAATTACTTCAGTTCGGTTTTAATGCCACTTCAATTTCAGAAAGTTTCAGCATACTTGGTTCAGCTGCCAAGGTTGACCGGGTATATTTGTTTGAAAACTTTTACCGCGGAGGAAAGTATTTCTCCCAACAAAAGTATGAATGGGTCAAAGAAAACATTAGTCAACAGATAGATAATGAGGATCTTTTACGTATTCCACATGACTTGCCTTTATTTTCTCGATGGCATCAAAAAATGATTGCAGGTGAAAGCATCTTTGGTTTGATAAAAGATTTTCCTGAACCAGAGCAAAAACCACTTTTTGAACAGGAAATTGTTTCCATTTTGGCTATCCCAATTTTTGTGAAAAAAAAGTGGTACGGTTTCATTGGATTTGACAATTGTACAACCGAACACCAATGGTCTGCTTCAGAAATGACCATTCTTAAAACGGCTGCAAGTCTTATTGGTTCTGCAATTTACAGGTCAAATATTGAAAATGAACTGCATACACTTAATGCTGAACTTGAAAACCGAGTAAGAGAGCGGACGCAAAACCTCTTGGAAGAAATTAGTGAGAGAAAAACAGCAGAAATCATGCTGCGTCTAAGTGAAGAAAAATACCGGAGCATTTTTGAAAATGCAAATGATGCTATTTTTCTCACCATCAACGATCAAATACGTTTGATTAATCCACGTTTTTATGAAATGACCGGTTATTACCCCAATCACATGATTGGAAAGTCTTTTCTTGAAATTGTAGCCCCAAAATTTCATTTCGTAGTCAGTGATTTATTTCACAAGAGTTCTCACAAAGACAAAAATGAGCAGTCAAACGACATCCAAATCATCACTGCAAAAAAAACAATGAAGTGGGTCGAAATAAAGTCCAAAAGTATCAACTGGGAAGGAAAAAACGGGCTTCTTACGTTTATTGCCGATATCAACGCCAGAAAAACCTTTGAAAGCGATTTGAAAGAATTGAATGCAAATTTGGAATCAAGAGTACTTATCGAGCTTAAAAATAGGGAAAAGCAACAAGAACTTTTCTTGCACAAATCAAAACTCGAGTCGCTGGGAGAGCTTTCAGCAGGGATGGCACATGAAATCAACCAACCTCTGGGAGGCTTATCCATGAGTCTCGACAATATTTTAGACGATCTGAATAATAAAGGCATTCAGCCAGAGTACTTGAATAAGAAAATCAATTTGATGTTCGATGACATCAACCGTATTCGACAACTTATTGATCATGTTAGGGTTTTTTCACGCGATCAACAAGTTGAAGACCAGCGCGTTTTCGATATTGTAGATGTGATAAACAATAGCCTATTGTTGGTGAATAAACTCTACATTAACAACCGCATCAACCTAAGCGTGAGTATTAAAAGTAAAAACTTAATGGTTTATGGCAACCCTTTCCGCTTGGAACAAGTTTTTCTGAATATTCTGAGCAATGCTCGCTATGCTGTTGATAAAAAACAACAAGGAAGCCCAAATGATTATTCTAAAACCATCGTTATTGAATTGTCATCAACCCATGACAAACACACCATAACGATTAGCGACAATGGAATTGGTATTCCGGAAGC
>JADYZK010000107.1 GCA_020853175.1 Bacteroidales bacterium | reverse complement strand
AGACGTTGGCGCACCCGTGGAAGCGTTTCCTCTTTCAGGTACCAACGGTATTCAAAAATAACCACATGCGAGGCTTCTTCAAAGCGCCCATCCAAAGCCAAATTTCCAGTAAATCCAGTGGCGTTTGCACTATCAGCCAAAATTTCAGGTTTTCCGTTTTTCCAATCAATGGCCATAAAAGGTGAGCAGGCGTTGCTTCGCAAATCCACCAAAGGCTCATTGACTGCTACATAATGATGAAAATAATTCAAAATCCAATTTTTACTGAAATTCAAAGCCACCACGCGGCTATTGGGCGGTATTTGCAGATCCACTGCAACAATTTGCCGAATAGTTTCGTCCAAAGGCCGAAGGTACTTCAAATGAATGGACCGCGATTGAAAGCCAAAAATAAGGATGGCGATCCAAGCAGCCCAACTGAAAAAAGAAGGAAGCCTCAGCACACTCAACCAAAGCGCGAAGAAAATGGCCGTCAGCACCAACATTCGGATGCCAACACTCGCGGCGGCGTCGGCCCCATCAGGCAAAATGAAGTAAAGCAACAAAAAAACCAAAGCAATGAAAAGCCAAAGGTCATGAGAGGTCAAAAAGCTATTGGAAGCATCGCCCCTGTTCATAAAAAAGACGATGACCCGGTAGATAAAAACAGCAACACACAGCAGCACAAAAAAAGCAAACAGGGCTTTGGTGTAGGTCAGTTCCATATTCGGATCATAGCCTACCAACATTCTAAAGTTCAACAGATCAGTTAGTTTATCGGATGTTCCTGCTTTTAAGCCCGGACTTTGCTGAAAATCGAAAATTCTTTTCAAATAAAAAACCGAAAGCACCAAGGCAGGTAACGCCGCCAAAAAGCTTTGAAAAGTAATTTTTAAAAGGCTTTTAAATGTCGTTTCAGGCGCTTTGAATACCTCACGAAAAAAGGACGTCAAGCCCACCATAGCCATCACCAAAAGCAGCATATAAAAAACGAACAAATGCGAGAGATAGGTCAACAGAAGCCATAACGCCAACCACAATAGACTTTTACGATTTAGTTGTCTGTAATTATTGATCCAGTATCCCAAGGCAAAAAATAAAATTCCGATAGCGAAACTAAAGTTGTAATAGCCCATCATCATCAGCGAGGTGAAGGCAAAAGGAAAAATAAGCACCGACAAGCCGGTTGTTTTGCCGCTGATGGCCTTTACGAGAAAGCGAAAACCGTAAGCAAAACTGAAAACATATAGGGTCAAAAACAACTTTTCGGCCAGCCAAGCAGGCAAAACGAGGTTAAAGAGCGACAAAAGATAAATCCCCAGCACATTGCCAATAAAAGGAGGATTGAAAGCAAAATAATGCACAAATGACTTATTTCCAAGTAAAAGTTGATCAATAATAGATGCGGCAGCAAGGTGTTTCGGTCCATCCAACGAGCCTACATATTGCAACATCCACCAAGGCAACAGAAACCCAAGGGCAAACAAAAAGAAAACAAACCTTTCGTTGGCCACGAAAAAATCAGATAGACGTTGTTGAAAAGCTTTCATTTTTTTTCTTGTTTTGCATCCAGAGCCGGAGCTGCATGTTTATTTTCATAAATCCAAGTCGCATCAATGCGCAACATCTCGTCAACGCTGATGTTGCGTCGGGTGGCCTTTTCACGAATCATTTCCAGATATGACGGGCTTTTTCTGATGCGATCCATAGTGTTTTTGATCTCCATGAGGGCAGCTTCGTCCAAACCTTCTACCTTTTTGATGGCGGCATACAACTCTGGAATGAAACCAAAACTATACCGCGTCATGGTGGCATCGGTTTGCAACAAAATGATAAAGTCGGCCTCCAACACGCGGGCTATCACATCAATATCACGTTTTTGAACGGATGTGCCCCCATCGCCCGGGTAAATTTCATTGTTGTAATACCAAAAATCATGCTTCCCAAAAGCTTTTGTTGCATAATCGGCGCTGTACCATTGCCAATAATAGCTGTCGGCCACCACAATCACTGTCGGCATATTATCAGGATCGGTTCGGGTAAAACTGAAGTCAGGATACGGCATGGGATAATCATTGGGTTTGCTGAAAACATTCATCCCTTCCCATAAATCACGATCGGGAACGCGAAGGTGGTGGGACACCAAAATACTTTTGGTATCAAAATCAACAAAAGGCTTCCCACGCTGCTGTTCCATGGTCGTCAAAATGCTGTCGAAAACCAAACCCATCCCGTAGAATGACCAATGGATGCCACATTTCGGATACAAAGCAAAGCGACAGGTATCTTTTATGGACGAAAAAATCTCATTCCCGCTGATGACTTTGATTTGATTTTCTTTGAGCAAACGATGATACGTTGCTTCATTTTTTGGAAAGATACTATCGGTTTTGTATTCTTCAGGAATGTATTCCGGAAAAAAACTGCCTTTGCCCGGGGCAAAAGTAACCACGAGATGTTTGTTGTTCTTTTCAAGCCAATCGTTTACAAAAACAGTTTGGTCTATGTGCTTTTGAATGGTGTCCATTCCAACAAAATCAAGTCCATAATAAGCTTTAATATAATTGTATTCAAACAGATAGCCTTCTTTTCCAATGATAACGCCTAGTGCTGAAACAGTATCAAACAAACTATATTTATATTGGTTGTTCAACCGCACGAGGTCGGGTCGAAAGCCAATATTTTGCTCAATATATTTGTTGAGGCTGTCCTGAAAGGTGCCATT
>JADYZK010000106.1 GCA_020853175.1 Bacteroidales bacterium | reverse complement strand
CTACATTCGGGTTGGTGCAATTGCCCAAGGCCACTGCTGTGTTTTTCCGGTAACCGTATTGCTGCCATGCTTCGCCATAAGGCGAATATTCATGCACATCGAGGGTGACCTCGAAGAGGTATTTGTCGAAAAACCGATGCAAAGCCTGTGTTTCAGGCTCGGAAAGCACAAGGTGGTTGCGGTTCAAATCGGCACCATTGGCGTTGCGTCTTTGGTTGATTTCGCTGCCATCTGGGTTCATCTGTGGGATGAGGGCAACGTCCATTTTTTTGAGTAGATCGCTGTTTTCGGGCTGCAAAAGCCAATTGGCCAGCAACAGCGTAGCTTCTTTTCCGCTTTGCTCGTTGCCATGCTGTTGCGCAAAAATCAGCACTTTTATTTTGGATGCATCGGTGCCAAAAACTGTTTTTGAAAACTTCATGGCCACTATATTTCTGCCTTGCGGTGTGGTTCCAATGATTTCGTTGCTTAAAACATCGGAGGACTGATCCAAGGTCTGTATTTTTTCTTGAAGCACGGCATAAGTAGTCATCACCGACTGTGACAACAATTGGGATGTTGCTGCTGTAACAAACATCAACAAGACCAACAAAGAGATTTTCTTCATAACATTAAAGATTTGAATTGGAACAGGTTGAAGGGGGTGAAGAGGCAATAAGCAGAAAATAAAACGCTTTTCAGCAAACCGCTGTTTCACCCAAAATTAACCAACGCAGCGGCAAAGGTAAACTGTTTTTCAGCATCCGGCTGCTCAATCAGACGTTTTTCTGATGTGGAAATTCAAACGTTACAAAAGACCCATGAAGGAACCTTAACTATCAATCACTCCGCTGCCCAAGCAATAGTTTTCGGTTGGGTGGTATAGCACGCCAAACTGGCCTGGAGCAACACCTGAAATGGCTTGAGGTGAATAAATGACCACCTTTTCTCCTTCAATTTTGAGGGTACCGTGATTAAATTCGGGCTGATGTCTGATTTTAAAACGCACCTCCATTTCGTGAGCAAGCTCAAACGACGGGTGAAGCAGCTGCACGTCTGTCAAAGGAATTTCATGGCGGTATTGCGCAATGGGATCGTATCCGTTGGAGACGTAAACAATGTTTTCGTTGATGTCTTTTTGCACCACGAACCACGGCCCGCCGCTCAAGCCCAATCCTTTGCGCTGTCCGATGGTGTGAAACCAAAAGCCTTTGTGCTTTCCTAAAATTTTGCCGGTTTCAAGCTCCACAATCGGGCCTTCTTTTTCGCCGGTATAGCGACGGATAAAATCGTTGTAGTTCACCTTTCCCAGAAAACAAATGCCTTGGCTGTCGGGTCGTTGAGCACTCGGAAGTCTCATTTTTTCGGCCAACGAACGAACCTCAGGTTTGAGCAATCCGCCCACAGGAAACATCAGTTTGGAGAGCTGCGGATAGGTGATGTGCGACAAAAAATAAGTTTGGTCTTTGACAGCATCGGCAGCAGTGCCAAGAAAAAAACCTTGTTCGTTTTCAATCACCTGCGCATAATGGCCGGTCGAAACCTTGTCAAACTGGTTGCCGAAACGTTCTTCAAAGGCGCCAAATTTAATCAGACGGTTGCACATCACGTCGGGGTTGGGTGTCAGGCCTTTCTTTACGGCATCAATGGTGTAGGCCACCACGCTTTCCCAATATTCTTTTTGCAGGTCAACAATCACGAAATGACAACCGTATTTGTGGGCGATATAAGAGGTGATTTCAACGTCTTCTTCCGATGGACAATCAAAACCCGGTGCGTCTTCCATCCCAATTTTGATGTAAAAGATCACAGGTTCATAGCCTTGCTCGCGAAGTAAAGGAATGGTAACGGAGCTGTCAACACCGCCCGAAACCAAGGAAGCTATTTCCATACTGTTCAATTAAGCCGCAAAGATGGGAATTTTTTTTGACGGCAGATGTTGCGGTAAGCGATAGCCAATTGATGGTGTTGTTAGCTATTTCACACCTGATTTTGCGATAAACGGCAGAACTGTTTTACCTTTGGGGATTCATTGAAATGCTTCCGGCAAGGGCTGGCAGCAACGAATTTTCGGAATTTTTTTATTATCAACACTAACGATATCAATATGTACGGCAAACTGCAACAATTTCTTCAACAAGAGCTTTCGTCCATCCGCGAAGCCGGATTGTACAAAAACGAACGGATCATTGTGAGTCCACAAAACGCTGAAATCACGCTCGAAAGTGGGCAAAAGGTGCTGAACTTTTGCGCCAACAATTATTTGGGTCTTTCCGATCATCCGGCACTGATTCAGGCGGCCAAAGAAGCCCTCGATTCGCATGGTTATGGCATGAGCTCGGTGCGATTCATTTGCGGAACACAAGATTTGCACAAAACGCTGGAAAGAAAAATCGCCGAGTTTTTCGGTACCGAAGACACCATCCTTTATGCGGCAGCTTTCGATGCCAATGGCGGAATTTTTGAACCGCTTTTTGGTGAGGAAGACGCTATCATCTCCGATTCACTCAACCATGCCTCTATCATTGATGGTGTTCGCTTGAGCAAAGCCAAACGCTATCGTTATGCCAATGCCGATATGGCCGACCTCGAAGAACAGCTAAAAGCCGCACAGGAGCAGCGTTTCAGAATTATTGTTACTGATGGTGTTTTCTCTATGGATGGCAATGTGGCGCCCATGGACAAGATCAACGCCTTGGCAAAAAAATACGATGCTTTGGTGATGGTGGATGAATGTCACTCAGCCGGAGTGGTAGGCGAAACCGGACGTGGAGTTACTGAGTTGTTCAATATCCGTGGCGAGGTGGATGTAATTACAGGCACTTTAGGCAAGGCTTTTGGCGGTGCTATTGGCGGTTTTACAACAGGACGGAAAGAAATTATTGAACTGTTGCGTCAGCGGTCACGGCCATATCTTTTCTCCAACTCTTTGCCTCCCGTGGTTGTAAATGCCGGCATCAAAATGTTCGACATGATGAACGAAACCTCGGAGCTGCAAGACAAGCTGCACAGCAATACGGCTTATTTTATGGAAAAGATGACAGCGGCAGGCTTCGATATCAAACCTACCAAATCTGCGATTTGTGCCGTGATGCTCTACGATGCCAAACTGTCGCAGGAGATGGCTTCGCAGCTGCTCGAGGAAGGTATTTATGTGATCGGCTTCTATTTTCCGGTGGTTCCCAAAGGACAAGCCCGAATCAGGGTGCAGATTTCAGCTGCACACGAAATGGAGCACCTCAACAAAGCCATTGCTGCCTTCACCAAAGTGGGCAAAGCGTTGGGCGTGATTTAACGTCAAGATGAAAACAAAAAAAAAGACGATCTCATTAGAGGCCGTCTTTTTTTTTGTCTAAGTGGTTGTGAATTTTATTCAGTGATCACCATGCGGTTGCTCAACAATTGTCCGTTGGCATTGAGGGTGTAAAAATAAACTCCTTGTGCCAATCCGGTAGCGTTAAAATCAATGCTGTGACTGCCTTTCAGCATATCGCCAT
>JADYZK010000105.1 GCA_020853175.1 Bacteroidales bacterium | reverse complement strand
GGATATGGATGCGCATTTTTTCAGGAGAGCCGGCAATCACCATTGAGTCGCCATATTTTTCCATCAGAGGAGTAAATTTCTCTCTTTTCAAATCTTTACCCACAATCATGGCTTCGGTGCAAAACCTGAAGGTAATATCTTCATGGCTGATGGCACTCACAGCCTCTTCAATTTCAATGGAGTTGGTATCAATTTGAACCTCCACCTGACCATTTTGAAAATAGTCGAACATTCCTTCAAGAAAAACAACAAAGCCTTTGGCACCGGCATCTACAACACCGGCCTTGGCCAACACTGCCATTTTAGCGGTGGTACTGTTGAGCGCCTCAACGGCTTTTACAAGACCATCGAGCAGCATTTTGATAAAATCTTCAAAGTGATCTTTTAGCTGGTAAATATATTCAGCCCAGTCTTTAATCACCGAAATCATAGTGCCTTCCATCGGATTGGCAATGGCTTCGTAGGCGTAGCGCACGGCGTTCTTCATGTATTCGGCAAAGGCGCTGGCCGAAAGGGTTTGCTCTTCTTTAATTTCATTGCTGAAACCGTATAGAAACTGTGCAAAAATGATCCCCGAGTTGCCTCTGGCACCTGCTAAAGCCGCATCGGCCAAGGCCACGGCAGTAAGTTTTAAATTCGTTTGAGGTTGGGCAGCGTTTACAATACTTCGCATGGTAGAGGCGAGATTGGTGCCAGTGTCGGCATCGGCTACCGGAAAAACATTAATCTTGTTAAGCAATTGTTGATTGTCGAAAATACGCTGAGCGCCGGCAACAAAACTGTTATACAATTGAATGCCGTTTATTTCAGTGATCTTGATTTTTTCCAAAGCTGTAATCGTGTTTATGTGTATTAAAAGCCCATGCAAATATATATAATCCATCATTTGTTCGACAAAATCACCTACTTTTCAAAACCGTCTTCCTATCTTCATTTTTTATATTCACCAGACCGTGAGGCTATTAGATGCAAATAACAGGGTTGCATTGTTGATAACTTTTTATTGCAAACAGCAGTTTTGCACAAAAGAAGTTGATGGTTTTGCTTCGAAATATTGATTGCATTCACAAGAATGGCATCCCTATTCGAGATCGAGGAGGTAAAAAAAACAAAGAAAATTTAAATGATTGATGCTACAAGAAGAGATTGCTTTTTGAAGGAAATGAACCTAAAAGCAACTATTTTTTCCAGAAAGAAGCAGAAAACATGACTACCACGGTATAAATTTCGAGGCGGCCTAAAATCATGAAAAATGCAAGGATGATTTTAGCCAAACTTGGAAGATGAGCAAAATTAGAAACAGGCCCAATAGACCCAAATCCCGGGCCTATGCCTCCCATGGCCGTAGCAATTCCGCTGGCCGACGTTATCACGTCAACGCCTGTCATCACCACCAAAACGCTTCCAATGACAAAGGCAAGCAAATACCAATAAATGAAGGCAAAAATCGAATTTCCTGCATCTTTGCTCAACGATGTATTGTTGATTTTCAAGGCATATACCGCATTGGGGTGAATTTGTGAACGGATATGGTTTTGGATGGAGCGCAAAGCCAAAAGGTGACGGGCCATTTTTATTCCGCCCGCGGTAGAACCGGTGCTTCCGCCGGCAAAAAGTAGAATGAAAATCACTACTGAAGCAGCTCCGGGCCATACCAGATAATCATCAGACGCAAAGCCGGTGCAGGTTACAATGGAAGCCACCTGAAAAAAAGCGTCGCGAAAAGATTTTTCTAAATCACGTTGCGTGTGAATCATCAGAAAAAAAGTAATGATCATCGTTGAAGCAAAAATCACCTGAAGGTAAAACTTCAACTCATCATTTTCGGCTACTTTTTTAAACTGCCGGTGCAAAATATAATAATGAACGATAAAATTGGTGCCGCCTAAAATCATAAAAACAGCCACCACATATTGAATGTAGGGAGAATAGGCAATGATGCTGGTGTTTTTTGGAGAAAACCCACCAGTAGAAATGGTTGCAAATGAATGACACACAGCCTCATACAGGTTCATTTTGCCCAACAGCAGCAATATCACTTCGCTCAGCGTTAATAAAACATAGATGATCAACAAACGAAAACCAACCGACCTAATTCTGGGGTGAATTTTTTCTTTTACCGACGATTCGAGCGAAAAGATGGCCGAATTGTTCATTTTTGCACCCGGCATAATGATGATTACCAAAAGAATGATGCCAATGCCACCGATCCAATGGGTGAGACTTCGCCAAAACAAGATGGATTTTGGTAAGGCTTCAATGTCGGTTAGAATAGACGATCCGGTAGTGGTAAAGCCCGAAACTGACTCAAACCAAGCATCCACAACAAAGGGAATATGTCCTGAAATAAGATAAGGCAACATCCCGATGGCCGACATGGCAAACCACGCAATGCTCACCGTAATATAGGCTTCGCGCTTGCGAAATTGAATTTGCGGTTTGTTTTTTATTTTCTGCTGTATGAAAAGATGGGCTGATAGATTTAGGACAGCGGGCACAGCAAATGGGAGAATAGCATCGCCATAATAGAAAGCCAAAATGAGGTTGCCAGTAAGAGCAACAAACAGAATGAGGGTCAATCTGCTCAATAAACGAAACAATCCATCAAATTTCACGGCGCAAAAGTAAGTGCAAGCAAGGCAAAATTATTCTTACAATTGATTCTTTTTCATTTAAAGTCACTGAAGGTACTTCAAAAACAAGTCGCGCACCATCCTATGGAACAGTTTTAACAAACAATAGATGTGTAAATTGCTATCAATGAAGCATTTATATCAAATGATTGGTGTAAGAGCGCAAGAACCAGAAAGTTGCCTTGCTATAATTTTTACAAACGTTTGCGCCAAAAAAACTTAAATTTTTAACCTGTAACAACCTTGTACAGTTATGTTTTCCGCTGCCTCAAGGCTTCAAAAACCACTACAGCAGTCGAAACTGAAACATTTAGTGAGTCGGCAATGCCGCGCATTTCAATTAAAATGTTTTGATCCGAAGCCTCAAGCCATTGTTTTGAAAGGCCGGTGGCTTCGGTTCCCATCACGATGGCAGTGGCTTTGCGATAGTCCACATTCAGATAATCGGTGCTGGCTGTGAGTGCGGTACAAAAGATTTGAATCTCATTTTTTTTCAGCCAGGCGATCGCTTCGTCGGAATCAGAAGCCACCAACTGTTGTGTAAAAACACAACCCAAACTGGAGCGAATGGTATTGGGATTATAAAAATCGGTTAGAGGCTCACATACGATAACGGCATCGGCTTGGGCTGCATCGGCTGTGCGCAGCACTGCGCCTAAGTTCCCGGGTTTTTCAACGGATTGAAGAACAATGATCAGAGGATTTTCTGACAACCGAATGTCGTTCAAGCAGAGGCTTTTAACATGACAAACGGCTAAGAGACCATCGGAGCCTTCGCGATACACCAAATGATTGAAAACGTCTTTGCTTACCGTTTCAAATATGCAGTGGGCTGGCAGCCGGTTTTTCAATTCATTCCAACCCTGTCCGGCAATTTCTTCGCAAACAAATAGCATCTCCGGCTCCCAATCCGCCGAAAGCGCTTTTTCAATTTCCCGTTTCCCCTCAATCAAAACAAGTCCTTTTTTTCGTCTTTCGTTGTTTTTTTGCAGCTTGATAAGGTTTTTAATTTTGGGGTTGGAGTGGCTGCTGATCATGGTTTACGCTGGTTAAATTTTTTCTGTTCGAGAAGTGTAAATGATTCCTTTTTTTTGTTGATCGTTGAGCATAAACGCAACAATATCATCTTCTTGTCCAATGAATTCAGGCATGTGAATCCCAGGTTTCACAAGCATTTGTTCGTGCATCATGCGCAAGGCCGAGGTAGCGGCATAACCGGTTACGCGGGCCATTGAATGTGCGCCAAGGGTGGGATCGGGTTTGTCAAAAAGATCGTAAGTAATCCTGAAAGGTGTTCCGTCGTTGGAGCTTCCATCTGCTTGAACGCGCATCACGGTGAGATCGGCTTCTGCGGCTTCCAATTTCCATTGGGCAAATAAAATGGATTTAGTAAATTCTAAAGGTTGCAACGTTACACCATTTACTGTGATGGGGGTTTCATCAAAAAACCCACTTTGTTTCATGGTTTTTATCAAATCAATATGGCCCGGATACCTTAATGTTTTTTCGGCCATTTGATTGGCTTTCAAGGTATAAACCAATGAGCGCAATCCATCGCTGTTAAAGGCTTCCAAGGTTCCAACCTTGTCGAAATGAATCATCTCGGCATCGGAAAGGG
>JADYZK010000104.1 GCA_020853175.1 Bacteroidales bacterium | reverse complement strand
GGCCTCGACCCGCGCCATATTGCCATTTATGGCAATGGAGGCGCCATGCTTCCTGAATCCAACGCGAGTTTCCGCTACGACGATTTGTTTGAAAACGCCATCACGGTTACAGGTGAGGACGATGGCAGTTTCGATCCTCAAGATGTGATTTATTTTTATGGCATGAACACTGTTGCTTGGCAACTACAAAACAACCGTTTTGTGCAGCAAATCAACTACTTCAGCGATAGCAATTATTATTTCATTACCTTAAAAAACGAAGTCGGTAAGCGTATTAACACCAAAGCTCAAGCCGTTGGAACAACCGACCGTGAATTGACCACTTTTCTCGATTATCAAGTGCATGAGGTTGACCTTGAAAATTTAATCATGAGTGGTAAAGAATGGTATGGCGAACAAATTACCAAAGAACATCCTGTTGCAAGCTTCGATTTTCACTTTCCGCATCGCGACATCACGCGACTTGTTCGCATGGAGATGATGGTTGCTGGCCGAAGCATCAGTGAAACTTTTTATTTTACAATGTTTGCAAATGGGCAAAACATTGTGCCCTCCTCCCCTTTTGCGCAATTAGCGATTGACAATGCCGCTCATGCACGCGAAATTATCAAAAGCATTAGCTTTAACTCAGACCAAGATTCTCTGAACTTCGAGATTGTTGTGGATGCCCAAAATGATGATTCTAAAGCATGGTTAAACTATATCCGTGTCAATACATGGCGGAAGTTGATCTACGATGGCACTCAACTTCGTTTCAGCAATCCCGAAGCCGTTGCAGAAGGTGGAACAAGCCATTATGTTGTCACAACCAATCAAACCGACCTTTATCTTTGGGATATTTCAAACCCTTTGGTGCCTCAATCGCGTGAATACAGCGTGTCGGGCAATCGGTTGAGTTTTAAAACCAGCTCAGATACCTTAAAAGAATTTGTTGCTTTTCGTCCCGAAAACGCCTTTTCAATCGGCCACTACAAAAAAATTGACAACCAAAACCTGCACAGCATCAGCAGTTGCGATATGCTGATTGTGGCCCATCCTAACTTTTTGGTCGAAGCCCAAGAGTTGGCTGGAGTGCATTACGCTGATGATGGCCTTGAAAGTATCGTGGTAAATGTTGAAGAAATTTACAATGAGTTTGGTGGCGGAAAGGCTGATATCACTGCCATCAGAGATTTTGTGCGCATGGTGTATATCAAAAGTAACTTTAGAATGAAGTACCTGCTTTTGTTTGGCGATGGGTCGTATGATTACAAAGACCGCTTAGAGAACAACAGCAATTTCGTCCCCACCTATCAAGCCAGCGGCTCCATGATTGAAACCCAAAGTTATGTAAGCGACGATTATTTTGGCCTAATGGGCCGCCAAGAAGGACTTGAAATGTTTGGTATTTTAGATGTTGGAATTGGACGTTTTCCTGTTCGCAACAGCGAAGAAGCCCAAGCGATGGTTGAAAAAACAAAGATTTATCTTCAAAGAGGACGACTGCAAACCGGCGAATGGCGCAATAACATCACCTTTATGGCCGACGATGCCGACAGCAACTTGCATTTTAACCAAGCCGAAACCCTTTCAGATGAAGTTGACACTGCATTCCCGAATTTGAACATCAAAAAGATTTATCTCGACAGCTACAAAAGATCCACTGTTCCGGGAGGTTACCGCTACCTCGATGCCAACAAAACCTTGCTTTCCACCTTAGAGGAAGGTTCTTTGGTGGTGAATTATACCGGACACGGAGGCATCACCGGACTTACTGACGAAAAGGTGTTCACCATTGGTGAGATTGAAAACATGAACAACATCAACAAGATGCCGTTTTTTATTACGGCCACTTGCGAGTTTAGCCGTTTCGACAATCCCAATTTTGTTTCAGCCGGTGAGAGGTTGTTGCTCAATCCCAACGGCGGTGCCATCGCCTTGATGACCACTACCCGATTGGCTTTTGCGCACTCCAATTTTGCTGTCAACAAACGTGTTTACGATGTGATGTTTGAAAACAACAAACAACAAATCCGTCGCTTAGGCGATATTATCAGGATGAGCAAAAACCCCACAAGCATCTTTATTTACAATTTTGTGCTGCTGGGCAATCCCGCGCTGCGCCTCAGTTATCCCGAATATAAGGTAAGCATTACCGAATTCAACGGCAATGCATCCGATGAAACGGCAGATACCCTTGGCGCCTTGTCGAAAGTTGTTTTCAAAGGTGAAATTACAGATCAAGCCGGAGAAGTGCAAACCAATTTCAATGGATATATTTATCCCAAAATGTTTGACAAAAAAAGCAAATTCAAAACCCTTGCCAACGACAATGCCAGCATAGCCTCCTTTTTTGCTTATTTCGACAAGTTGATTTATAAAGGAAAAATTACGGTGAGCAATGGAAAATTTGCTTTTGAGTACCTTATTCCTAAAGATATTGCTTTTCAATTTGGGAAAGCTAAGATTAGCTTTTACGCGGTTGACACAGTAGATTTTGCCGATGCCGGAGGATATTTTAACGACATCGTTCTTGGTGGCGTGGATCAGACCGTTGAGCAAGACTTTCAAGGACCTGAAATTGAGATGTACATCAACGAACCCAACTTCGCTGACGGCGATTACAGTTCAGCCGATGCGATGCTGTATATCCGCCTGAGCGATCCGCAAGGCATCCATTTTTTGGGTAACAGCATCGGCAGAGATATTGTGCTGACCCATGAAAATGACGGAAGCGAAGAAT
>JADYZK010000103.1 GCA_020853175.1 Bacteroidales bacterium | reverse complement strand
GTAAACGGAATAAAAAAAGCCTAAACACTTGTCGCGTAAAGGCTTTTAGGGTTTTATTGTCGGAATGGTTTCATTTCAAATTGCTTGAGTTTTACAGAAGCGTGTGTTATTCTGTTTCAGTCCAATCAGCCAAAAAGATATTGGTGTCTTTGGTTCCGTTGTTGTTTCTGTTGCTCGAAAAAACCAATTTTTTGCCATCGAATGAAAACATCGGAAAGGCATCAAAGGTATTGTCGAAAGTGATTTGTTTAAGGTTGGTTCCGTCGAGGTTGATCATAAAAATGTTGAACTGATAGCCTCTGTCCGATTTATGATTGGAGCTAAAAACCAATTTTTCTCCCGAAGGGTGAAAATAAGGCGCCCAGTTGGCTTTGCCCAATTTGGTTACTTGGCGCAGGTCGGAGCCATCCACATTGCAAACATAAATTTCCATGTTTGTGGGCATCACCAAACCTTGTTTGAGCAGCTCTTTGTATTCGTTTTGTTCTTCGGGTGTTTGTGGACGCGACGATCTAAAAACGAGTTTGGTTCCATCAGGAGAGAAAAAAGCACCACCGTCGTAACCCAATCCAAAAGTCACTTGCTTCACATTGCTACCGTCAATATCCATGGTGAAAAGCTCTAAATCGCCGGTGCGATCAGAGGTAAACACAATTTTGTCGCCTTTTGGCGAAACGGTGGCTTCGGCATCGTAGCCTTGTCTGTTGGTTAAGGTGTCAATGATATTGCCTTTTAAATCGGCCACAAAAATATTGTAGTCTTCGTAGATGGGCCAAACATACTTGCCATCTTCGCGTGGTTCAGGCACATGCGGACAACTTCCATTGCCCATGTGGGTAGAGGCAAAAAGAATGGTGCTGTCGCCGGGCATAAAATAAGAGCAGGTGGTGCGTCCCAATCCGGTGCTAATCATGGTGGGGATTTCTTTGTCCATTTTGGCTTCATCCAAACGGGTATAAAAAATTTGATCGCAATCGAGTGACCATGCAGGGTTGTTGGATTGAAAAACAATCATTTCATCATCGAAGCTGAAATACGCCTCAGCATTATCGCCTCCAAAGGTGAGCTGCTTCACAGTGCTGAAATTTTTCTCTTGCTCATAATGTACCGTGGTTTTCACTTCTGCGTGTGCATGATCGTGGTCGTGTTCGTGGTCATGGTCATGATCGTGGTTTTGGCCGCCTGGTGCTCCGCAAGAAGTTATCATGAAAAAAAGATAAGCGATTAGGAAATAATTTCTCATAAAAGGTTATATATTAGTAAATTATAAAGAATAAAAGGTGAATGTAAAACAAAACTTTTCATGTTTTCATAGAATGAAAACATGAAAAGGAGCCGCAAAAATAGCAATTTTCGGTTTATGACTGTCCAAGCTTGTTGTGCAAGGCGTGAGCAGTATAGGATTTTTTACAGAGAATCAGCTTTTCGGGCACGCCTTCAAAAATGATTTTGCCACCTTTGTCGCCTCCTTCGGGGCCTAAATCAATTACCCAATCGGCACTTTTAATCACTTCGGGATTGTGCTCAATCACCACGAGGGTATGGCCGTTTTCCAACAGCGCGTTAAAGGCATCCATCAGTTTGTTGATGTCGTGAAAGTGTAATCCTGTGGTGGGCTCGTCGAAAATAAACAAAGTAGGTTTTTCATTTTGGCCTTTGGTGAGAAAGAAAGCCAATTTGATGCGTTGGGCCTCGCCGCCGCTGAGGGTGTTCGACGATTGTCCCATCTTTAAATAGCCCAAACCCACTTCTTTTAAAGGATAGAGCTTCACCAAAACTTTTTTGATAAGCGAGGACAATTTTTGGTGTTTTTCAAAAAACTCAATGGCCTCTTCAATGGTCATATCAAGGATGTCGGCGATGTTCTTGTTCATGAATTTGATGTCCAACACTTGTTCCTTAAATCGCTGGCCATGGCAAACATCACATTCGAGAAACACATCGGCCATAAACTGCATTTCAATTTTCACGCTACCCTCGCCCTCGCAGGCATCGCAACGCCCTCCGGGGACGTTAAAAGAGAAAAATCCGGGTTTATAATTCCTTGTTTTGGCCAACTTGAGTTCCGAAAACAATTGCCTTATTTCGTCAAAAGCCTTTACATACGTCACCGGATTTGAGCGTGACGAGCGTCCAATGGGGTTTTGGTCAATCATTTCTACCGAGGAAATACGTTGCAAATCGCCTTTCAGTTCGCCAAATTTGCCGGTTTTGTCGGCAAGCCCGCCGGTGTATTTTTTCATGGCCGGGTATAAAATACCGCGAATCAACGATGATTTTCCCGATCCGCTCACGCCTGTAACCACCGTCATTATGCCCAATGGAATTTTGACGTTCAGCATTTGAAGGTTGTTTTCGGTGGCACCAATCATTTCGATATAGTCCTTCCACTTGCGGCGCGATGCAGGCAAAGGGATGCTTTCTTTTCCCGAGAGGTAGCGTCCGGTGAGGCTTTCGTTGCTTTTAAGGATCTCATCGTAGGTGCCTTGAAAAATAAGTTCGCCGCCCAAGCGACCTGCCAAAGGGCCAATGTCAACCACTTGATCGGCGGCTTTAATGATTTCCTCGTCGTGTTCCACAATGATGACCGTGTTGCCGATGTCGCGCAATCTTTTCAGCACTCTGATAAGCCTGCCAGTATCGCGCGGATGCAAACCAATACTAGGTTCATCCAAGATATAAGTGGAGCCCACCAAGCTCGATCCTAACGAAGTGGCCAAATTGATGCGTTGTGATTCGCCCCCTGAAAGGCTGTTGGATAAGCGATTGAGGCTGAGGTATCCCAGGCCTACATCGAGCAAAAACGAAAGCCGATTGGTGATTTCGGT
>JADYZK010000102.1 GCA_020853175.1 Bacteroidales bacterium | reverse complement strand
CGTTTTCTCACATGTGCGTGGCAAAAAAATGCTTTTTATCTAACTCGCCAGATAATCTGCTACGTGGAAGACCGTTCTTCTTTTATCACTCCAAAAACGGAACCCCTTAGCGATTTCTGCTTTGTATAAAGAGATTCTGCCTCGCGTAAAAGAGAATTACTCGACCATGCACAGGAAAAAAATGCAGTCAATATAGGCCAAGAATGGGTTTGAAAATTCAGTTTATAAGTCAAAATGTGAACGTTAAAATCAAAAGCGTTGACCCTTCAAAGCCTACTTCATTCTGAACAAGCTCAAATTTAGCCTTTTAATTCTTTGCTTTAAAATCCTCGATCAGTTGCTGTATGGTTAAACCCCGGTCTATGAGCATCTCATCAATTCTGTTATCGACATAGGCTTCTTTGAATGTTTCGAGGCCTATTTTTTCAATAATAAAAGCAATGAAAACTCCAGAAATGCTGTAGTTTTCCATACCCCTGAAAAAGTCAACATTTTCGGCATGAACCAGCTCGGGAGTGAGTCGTTCTCGGTTATTAATAAAAACTATAAGGTCATTTGAATAAGCCAAATCACTAAAAAAGTAATCGGTAAACTGCCGGAATCCTTCCATATAGAAAGGTGAAGGATTGAATCCAATTTTAGTTCCAATAATACTGTGGCCGGTTTCATGCTTGAAGGTTGCTAAGTCGAATCCCGTGATATGGTTGATGTCGCCGAACGACTTGCCATAGATGGTTTGCCACAGCGGCGCGGCAATAAAATATTGCAGCTCCTCTCGGGAAGCATAAAAATTGGTTTCAATACGTTGGATGTTGGTGGTATCCACATTCAAATGTCGGCAAAGCTGGTTCACGTAATCATCCAGCTCATTGCCCAAGCTTTCTGACATAGCATCTGTTGCGAAAGTACATGGGAAGTTTAATTTAAAATAGCGGCTGATGATTCTGCGGCAGAAATAATTATCGCGCAGTTTGTCCATGTCATTGAGGCGTTTTTCGCCGGAAGGCAGGGCATCATTGCCGGAGTAGATAATTTCATTTCCATGAAAAACATACAATTGATAGGCGCCGGTTAGAAAACCGATGTAAACCAAGGGATGTGTTTCGCCATTGCGGCAGGTATAAATGCGCTTCTTGGAAGGGTGCATATAATAAAAGGCATCGTGGGGATGATTGAATGTTTGTCCGTTAAACACGAACCCATTTTCAGTCGTTTGAAATGGGCTATCATAAAAGGTTTTCGGGCTGAAGTGGTGCGGCGGCCCGAAAAGCTGAAGTCTTTTCAGGCTGTCCGTGGCTTGTAATTCGGATTCATGCTTGTAAGTGTAGGTAGGTTTGTCTTTCCAGAAAACGAAGTTTTCAAGAGCGTGGACATCTTTTTGTTGAATGGTGTAATTGTTGGGCATGACCACCAGAATAGTGTCAGCATCGTAGAAGTGCAGCATAGCTTTCAAGGAATCGTCCATGGGGACAAAACCCTCCGGAACCTGGGCAATCATCGGAAGGTTCAGCAAGCAAAGCAAAATTACGAGGCTAATGGTGCGGGGTGAAGTGGTAAATGGTTTCATATTTGTGGGGTTGAAATTTTTATTTGAAGCAAAATTAATACCTGCTCTGACCGTTGAATAATTTATAGGGATGGAAGGCGCAAATGAAGGTTTGATGGTGCCAGATTCTCGGACAGAGGTGAAAACGAAGCAGAAGTATTGACCAGTTCATTTGCCGATAAGGCTAACCTCTGCACGCTTGCAAGCGGATGTAGTCAAAGTTATTTCCAAAGTTTATCTCTGAGACCTCCTTGGAGGGGTCTTCGGAAAATTTTAGAATAACTTTGACAGCCAAACCCGGTGTTAACGAAAACTAGTTTAAATTTGTCAAATAGTTGTCCAGCCATATCAGGGCAAACGCATCTTAAATTTAGCACTTTGTTTCCGCGACTGTCATCCGCTATTTCGCAACATTATTTGTCAGCGAGATGATTGGTGCCATTTAAAATATCTTTTTCAAATACTTGCCTCACCTCAAACGGTTCTTCAAACAATGGACTATGTGCAGAATTATTGAAAGTATAAAATCCTTTGAGGGGTGCTTTCAGCTTGTTCAGGTAGGTTTTTGATAATCCAATATTTACGGTAAAGTCGTATTTGCCGCTAAAAAAGTAAACAGGAACCTCCAGCGCTGGCACAATTGAAGCAAAATCTGTGTCTAACAGTTCAGTTGTCAGGCCTGTTTTAGGCAGAATTGACAACTTGGATTTCCAGATGTTGATTTTTTCCCTGAAAGTGTATGCTTTGCATGTCCAAACCGGAACGAATACGCCCCAAAAAATTGACTTCATGTTGCGCATGGATCCAATTCCAAGTTCGTGCATCAATTGATCGCGGAGTGGCGATTTATAAAAGTGACCAATAGCTGAGTCCGATTCAGCAACCGGATACTTTTTCAATGCACGCACCGCTTTTTGATTTCCTGCATTTTGAAATTGCTCCATCATATAGTTATATGCAATTCTTTCCGATTCTTTTTGTTGGGTAATCTGAGCCATGGCAATATAAGCGTGAAACAATTCAGGTGATTTTTTTACAGCGAGCAGTGCAATGGGCGTTCCACCTGAATGGGCCATCATATAAATTTTTTCTTTTTTGAAACGCTTACGCAGATAGTTCGTCATCTCCATGGCATCTGAAGCCAATTGATTGAAATTCATGCTTTGCAGTGTTACTTCAGCAGAATAGGATAGCCCGCCGCCACGCTGTTCCCAGTAGCAAACCGTGAAATACTCCTCCAATCCGGGTTGGTATTTGTCAAAAAGAAAATAATTCGGGAAAGCAGGTCCTCCATGGAGGTAAAGCAATACCGGAAGGTCAATGTTTCTGCTTTTAATAAACATTCCTTGTTTGACGCCACCAATTTGGACAAATGTTTTTTCTAAAAGCGTGCGATCTGATGATTTTCCCGATTTATCGGAAATGGGCTCCATTTTCCCGGGGCTTTTTATCAGTATAAAGATAAAAAGCGAGGCAAGTAGCCCAACCAAAACCAATACAATAGTCAAAAACATCTTCATTTCTTTGTTAATATTTTTTCAAATGGAACATTTGCATCTTTGGTTCGAGCGTTTAAACCTGCCCGGAAAGGGCGAAATAAAACCTATACTACCTGTTCAACCATTTCTTAAATTCCGCCGAGCGGTCAATACTCACAATGGTTTCAAAAGGATCATCCGCTTTGGGAGTAAGCTCGATCTTCACCCTGGACCTGGAATAAGCCACCATGGTGGAGATGGCGTTGATGTTTATCATGTATTTCCGGTTAATTCGGAAAAAAATCTCCGGCGTGAGCAGGGTTTCCAGCTTCTCGAGGGTATATTCTACCGGAAAGGTGCTTCCCTGAAAAGTACGCAAATAAACCCCTTTTTCCAACACGAAAATGTAGGCAATGTCAGGAACCTCCACCTTTTTTATCTTATCGCCAATCTGTATCAGAAACCGCTTTTTGAATTCGGGTTCCCTGTTTTGCAGGCGGGCAATTATCTCGTCAAAATCAATGCTGAAGGCCGATTTCAGCGAACTGAACTTCTTGAGTGCCTCTGCCAGGTCGCTTTTGCGGATGGGTTTCAACAAATACGAAATACTGTTGAGCTCAAAGGCTTTTATGGCATACTGATCGTAGGCGGTGGTAAAAATAATCGGCGTATTCACCGAAACCTGCTCAAAAATGCTGAAGCTAAGGCCATCCGACAGTTGAATGTCGAGAAAAATCAAATCAGCAGCATGTTGCATCAACCATTTTGCCGATTCTTTGATGGAACCCAATTGAGCCAAAACCTGAATGGTCGGGTCAATTTCATGGAGCATCGCCTGCAGTTTATCGGCGGCGAAGCTTTCATCTTCAATGATCAGTATGTTCATCAGCCTCAATTTTTATTAAAGGAATTTTCGCTACGTACCTGTTGTCTATTATTCTGAACGATGGTTCGGTTGTGCTGATCAGCGCGTAGCGTTTGCTCAGGTTTTTCAGTCCCAGACCGGTGGAGGTTCCCGAAATCTTTGCCTGAATGTTGTTGCGCACCACCAAGGCTTCTCCTTCGCTGTAAATTTCAATTTTCAGTGGCTTGGCCTCATTCACGATGTTGTGTTTGATGGCATTTTCGAGCAACACTTGCAGCGAAAGCGGGGGAACAACCCGTTGTAACAGCTCAGCAGGAATATCCACGGTAAAGCTGAGGTTTTCTCCATACCTGATCTGTTGGAGAATAAGGTAAGAGCGCATGAAATCCAATTCTTTGCTGAGCTGCACCACCGGCTGCTCGATGGTTTCGAGCACATAGCGATAAATCTGCGAAAACTCATCAATAAACAACTGTGCTTTTGCCACATCCACATTGATGAGTCCCGACAGCACATTCAGACTGTTGAACAGAAAGTGAGGATTGATTTGGCTCTTTAACACTTCAAACTTGATCTGCGAAAGCTCCTCTTGCAGGTTTTCGGCCACCTGTATGCTTTGCCGACCTTCGGCATAATAAATCCAGCCTTCGAGCACCGACATCATCAGCAGGTTAACCACACCATAAATCATGGCATTATTGATCAGCACCCCGTTGAACTCCTCGGTGTAGGGACTGAGCCAGTTGGCAAATAACGTAATTACAGTTGAAATGAAAACGGCAATAGAAACCGCAAAACCCACCTGCACCGCAAGGCGCATCAACACTTTTTTGCCCCAAGGCGCCACACTGTTCAGGTAGCGAATCACGTAAAGATCGGGATAGGCGATAAGGAATCCGGCCACCAAACCGAGCAGCGATCCCCGCAACAATCGCAGGAAGAAATGCGGCCAACCATCCAGCGGATAGTATCCGCTCAGGTGATTGTAGGTGATGACGATAATCTCAATTACAACCGTTAAGCCCAGCAGCAGGGCGAAAAGCTTGCTGAAGGGGAAATAACGATGGATTTTTTTGAAACACATGACAGTAAGAATAATTATGTACCTGGTGTAGCAATCATTTCATTATTTGTATAAATGCAGATCAATGCTTCCATCGCCATCCCAACTTTTGTATTTCAGTTTCCAGTAGCCGGGACAGGCATCGAAAATTTCATTGATGTGCACTTCGACAGGTGCAATCAGGGTTTTGGAATAAATCACCGATTGGTTTGGACCGATGAGGTTTACCTCAAGTTTTCCTTCCGTAACGCTGATATTTCCAGCCAAATATACGGTATTATCGCTTTGCGAAACGTCGGCAATCACCAAACCTGATGAAAGTTTATGGAATCCACAGTCGAAACCGAAATTCATGTAGGGGTCTTTTTTACAGCCCAACATCGCCAGCACGGTTATCAGCATAAAAACGATGAATTGTTTCATGGCACATTTCATTTTCTGAAGCAGCTGATTAAAATTTCCTGACAATACCTATACGGATGGAAAGATACTGATAATGCAGTTTCAACGGGCTGCCTTTGTAATCGATTTTGCGATCAAGCGAATTGAACTTGATGCCTGGCGTGAGGCTCCATTTGGAATTCAGGGGGATTTCAACTCCACCTGCCAACTGAAATCCTAATCCATGACCGGTATCGTTGATGATGTTGCCATCGGCATTTTCTGTTTCAATGTGGTTGTAAAGTCCGGCCGCCCTCACGTAATAGGAAAGCCCTAAACCATGAATGGGATGACTGAAATTCAATCCAAGAATGTATCCGGTTTCTTCAAAACATACATCGTCTCCGGCAAATGAATGTTTGGCCGGCAGGGTGTTCCAGCCCCAACCGGCGTAAGCGCCAAGCTGAGGTAAAAAACGGTAGTGAAACAATGCCTCGAACCCGACGCCCGTTTGTGTGGCAAATCCTTCCATTTTTGATGTGGATAAGGCTGCGCCACCATTGAGTTCAAATGCAAATCTTATTTCTTTTTCTTGGGCATAAATACTTCCTGCAATAAGAAGGAAAAGGACAACTGTGAATGCTTTTGTTTTCATGAGTTTTGATTTTAAAAGTTTAAAAATGATTTCATGAAGCAAAAGTAAGTTGGCCTGCACTTCTATTAAAACAGAAGGGGATGGACGTGTAAAAACGGAAACCGAAAGTGCCTCATCAAAGGCTGAACAGGAAGGAGTTCAGCATTAACGCCAAGCCTCAGCTCCCTAAAATATGGCAAGCAGGTTTATACCCTATTCAATTTCCATCACATAAGTTTCGGTTGGGGTAGCTGCATTGAGCTTCAACCGCCAATATTATGCCCGCTGTTATTGGAAAAAGTTCCATTTTCACTGTTATAATTATAATGACTTCCCCCGTACCAAAAGCTGCCACCTTCGAAACTATACCAGTCTTTAACTGTTTCAATATATGAATTTCCACTCGGATCAGTATATTTCAGCGGGTTATTTGCACAATAACTATACCTATTAAAACTCTGGATAGAATCCGGTGCTTGGATGAAATTGTCGGGTGAGAGCATGCGCGATACCACGGGGTCTCCTAATATTGCCAAAGGTTTGTCGGTTGTTACACCTGATTGTATGTTATAGAGCACACCTTTATAAGTAATAGTATCACGTGTAATTGTTAAGGCCGCAAGTGCATAGCGATTGGCAGGATCCATGTTAATGATTATATAATTATCTTCATTCTCTCTATATATTGCCATCTCCCTTCCTGTTGGTCCTTCCTCCCAAAACTGGCCTTCTGGGATAGTCTTATTGCGAAATAAATGTGCATAGCCAAAGTGTCTTTCCCCTGCATCTCCCTCAACAATCATATAGAACAT
>JADYZK010000101.1 GCA_020853175.1 Bacteroidales bacterium | reverse complement strand
TGGTCAACGATGCCGGCACGAAATACTTGATCACCGACGATCGTGTGCCTATTGGCAATGCCTCTCCCGATTTTATTGCAGGTTGGAATACCAGCTTACAATACAACGGTTTACGATTGGGTTTTTTGGTTGACACCAAATGGGGAGGCGATATTTACAGCGGCTCCTATGTGATAGGCTTGCAAACGGGCCAAAGCCCCGAAACTCTTATTGAGCGCGAAGGCGGCGGACTTCCTTACACCGATCCCGAAGGCAATGTACGCAACATCGGCATCATCCTCGATGGCGTGCACCTCGACGGCACTCCCAACACACAAGTGGTCCATTATTATTACAAATACCTGCCCAATGCCGGCGGTTGGGGTAAATTTGTTTCTACGCCCGGCATCCTCGAAAACACATGGGTAAAAATGCGCGAAATTGTGCTGGCCTATTCCTTGCCCAAAAACTGGGTTCAAAAAACAAAAGTTTTTCAAAATCTAACTTTTTCAGTTACCGGCCGCGACCTATTTTACATTTACAAAACCCTTCCCGACAATATCAATCCCGAAGGCATCATGGGTTCGGGCAATGCACAAGGCTTTGAATGGGCCGCCAACCCCGGCACACGTTCCATAATTATGAGTATCAATGCCGGTTTTTAGTTTCACACCCTACAAATGCAATAATATGAACCTCAAAACAACTTCAGACAAAAAGCTCAAAAACCTCCTCAGCTGTGGGTTTTTCGTCCTCTTTTTTATATCAGCAGTTTCCTGTACCAAAGACTTTGACGACCTGAACACCAATCCGCAAGGCTTCACCACTGCCACCGATGGATCGTTGTTCAACAACGTGATTCAGTCGCTGGTGCCCACTGGAAATGAGATGTTTTACGTTCAAAACGAAATCCTTTACAAACAAACCCAACTTGCTGCACTCACCAAAGCGGCTTGGGGCAATTATACCCTCGGGACAGAAGATATTTGGTCGAACTACTATTCTACCATGCCGGAGATCAGAGAGTTGGAACGTCGTTTTTCACTTTACGACACCACACCGGAGCTGCGCAATATGCAGGCCATGCTCAAAATCGTAGTTGCATTAAAAACCTTTAAGCTCACCGATCTTTTTGGCGATATTCCCTACAGCCAAGCCGGGTATGGTTTTCAAAACCTTGACTATTTGAGGCCAAAATACGACACTCAACGCAGCATTTACCTCAGCCTGCTCGATGATTTAGCCTGGGCGGATAAAAACATCAATCCTTCAGCCATTGCTGCCGAACCTTTCAAAAGTTTTGCCCCTTTTGACAAGTTTTTCAGTGGTGATCTGTTAAAATGGAGAAAGTTAGCCAATTCGTTGCGCTTGCGACATGCCTTGCGGATGTTTGAAAAAGAACCTGAAACAGCTGGCGAAATTATCCGCGATGTGATGGAAAACAACAAGCCGGTGCTGGATGGTTATGACTTTATTACGTCAAAACTAGAAAGTGCTTGTTTGTGGCCTGCCGCCTCAGGTTTTAAACATGAAGCCCTGAATTGGTCCTTCCGCGAACACAACAACCTCAGGATGGGCTCATTGCTGTGGAGTTGTCTTTCGGCAAACGACAGCAGCAACGGAAGCGGCATTTACGATCCACGCGCTTTGATCTTTTTTGAAACCAACAATGCAAACAAATGGAAAGCCTTTCCGCAATTGGCCAGCGCCGACACCCCCCCATCGGGAGGAATTCCTTACGGTTCGCATCGCGACCAAGCGGGTGCTTTTTCCATCAAAGGCGAAACCAACATTTATTCGCCTTTCAACTATTTTCTCATTCGTGATGAAGATCAGATGCCGATTATTTTTATGACAGGTGCCGAGGTACATTATATCAAATCGGAGGTTTATTTCAGAGGATTAGGAATGGCCGAAGACAAAGCTCAAGCCGAAATCGAATATTTCAACGGTATCAACTCATCCGTTGAATGGTGGTTGCAGCGTGCAGCCAATTCAAAACTTCCTACATCGGGCATCACTTTCACTGAAATGATCACTATTCCGCAGTTCCTCAATTCTGCTACAGTGCAAGGCAGATGGGGCTTTTGGAATGCAGGCAGCGAAGATGAAAAACTTGCATTTATCTACACACAAGCTTGGATAGACAATTTCAGGCAGCCCGAGCAAGCTTATGCCCTGGCCCGCCGAACCCAAAAAACACCCCATGTTGGTGACCCACTGCAACACTTCAGATTGCCCTATCCACCTTCGGAAGCCGCCTACAACGCACAAAACCTGAATGAAGCTATTGCCCGACAAGGTGGCGATAGTCCGCAAACCAAACTGTGGTGGATGTCCAATCAAAACTAAACGCATAATCATATAACAAACCTTCATTTATAACCTAAAAACTGAACTGCTATGAAAAAAATCTACCTTTTCTTGTTTTCACTTCTCGTGATGGGATGGCTCAGCCCTCCGCAAAATGTGCAAGCACAAACCAATCAGTACCTTCATTTCGACAAAGTGGACGACTTTGTGGTGCTGAACAACGCCTCACAGTATTTTTCAGGCACCAACCAACTGTCCATCGCCGGATGGTTTTACTGTGATCAACTGGCTTACGGACAAGGCTATATGGGCTTTCGTTCGGGTACCGGAACTGCCGAGTTTTACCTCATCCAGCTCAACAATGGGGTACTTGAGTGTCGGTTGAAATCAACTACCGGATTGCATGAATATGTTTCTCCGGCCAATACGGTTATTCCGCAGGTGTGGCAACATATTGCTTGGGTTTTTGACGCTACCACAGTAAAATTGTTTGTGAACGGAACCCTTAAAGGCAGTGGCGCAGCGTCGGGATTGTTTCAAGGCGAAAATACCCCTTTTGGAATTGGGAAAAGCCTTTTGGGAGGTTTCAACTTTGTTTATGGGGGTCGTGTTGATGAGATAACAGCTTGGAACAAAGCACTTAATGCAACTGACATTCAAGACCTCATGACCAACGAACCCACGGGAAGTGAAGCCAATTTGCAACTGTATTATAAATTTAACCAAGGCGTTCCAGGTGGCGACAACACCTCCATCACACATCTCATCAGCGAAGTGGGTGCTCCCGAACGCAATGCAGAGTTGATGAATTTTGCCCTTACAGGCGAGACCTCCAACTTCAACGGGACACTGAACACCAGCTACCAAGCCATTTCATTTCCTCAGATAGCCAACCATTTGGTGAGCGATCCTCCTTTTACCGTTGAAGCTACTTCAACCTCTGGACTACCGGTAAGTTTTGAAATTGTTTCAGGACCCGCTACCATTGACGGCAACCTTGTTACCCTGACCGGAACAGGCGGACAAGTGACCATCAAAGCAACACAGCCCGGCAACAGCCAGTTTGATCCTGCAGTGCCTGTTGTTAACAGCTTTATGGCCTTGGATCCGGCTACTCATGTGCCTCAAATTAATATTCGTAACCCTCTGGCAGGCGATGTTTATATGCCCAGCCTAAGTGCCATTCAACTTTCGGCAGTTGTTACCATTGCCTATCCTGAATTGTTTCACGTTCAAAGTGTGCGATTTGAATCAGGAAATCAGACTATTTATGCGAAAGACATTTATGAAAACAGCCATTTTACGGGCTGGTGGACACCAACATCTTATGGCACACATTCCATCAATGTAGTTACTACAAACAATTTCGGAGCATCGTCTTCGCAACAAGTTACTGTAAATGTTGTAGCCAACGTGGAAGACAAAACCGTTATTGCGGCTGATAATGTATGGATCAACCCTTCCAATGTTACGCAAGTGGTTGAAGCTGAACTGCCTTCTTTCGTTGGTGCTTTTGATCAGATCACCGCGACAATGACTGTAAGTTGCCCCACAGGCGGTTGCGGTGAGTGGGACCGGGTGGCCAGT
>JADYZK010000100.1 GCA_020853175.1 Bacteroidales bacterium | reverse complement strand
GTTTTGATGCCTGCTTTAAAGGTATAAAGGGTAATCAATAAGATAAAAAATACGACCGAAGCCCAAAACGGCACACCCCATTGGTCGAAAATAAATATTTGCAACACATTAATGACGAGAAACATACGAAATGATGCTCCGATGGTGCGGGAAAGCAGGAAAAAAAACGCTCCAGTTTTATAGGAATAATAGCCATATCGGCCTTCCAAATAGGAATAAATGGATATGAGGTTCAAGCGGTAGTACAAAGGCAACAGCAAATAAGTGATGACAAAGTAGCCGAAAAGATAGCCAAATACCACCATCAGATATGTAAATTGCGAATTACCCACCCATCCGGGGATGCTGATAAAAGTAACACCCGAAAGCGAAGCCCCAATCATTCCGTAGGCTACCACGGGCCAGGGCGACCTTTTATTGCCGGTGAAGTAGCTTTCGCTATTGGCTTTTTTTGAAGTGAAAAACGAGATCCCAAAAAGGATTAAGGTGTAAACTAAAAAGACAGTGAAGATGAGATAAGGTAGCAACTTTTCGCGTTATTTAAGTAAACAATATTTAGCAAACTGGTACAGGGATTGAAATTGAAGGTCGGGTGCTAAAGGTGATTCTTCAACGCCAATTTGTATGGTTTTCATGCCCAAATTTTTTCCAAAGGCAATGTCAGACGCCGTATCGCCCACCATCACAGCTTTTCCAAGATTGATTTCGGGGAACATTCTGCAAGCCTCATCGGCCATCCATCGGTTGGGTTTTCTACAATTATCAGGCTTTGTTTTGAGGTCGGTGCAGCAAAAAACATGGTCAATCTTCCCTCCTGCTTCGCTAATGGTTTGCAGCATTACTGCATGAATTTTTTCTAATTCTTTTTGAGGCATCACACCAAGTCCTACCCCTTGCTGATTGGTGACAACCACTGTTCGCGCAAAATAAGCACTCAACAATCGGATGGCTTCCACTGCGCCAGGCAAAAACACAAAGTCATTCGGGTTTTTTACGTAATCATTCCATGGCCGCTCGTTGATCACGCCATCGCGATCGAGAAAAATTGTCCATTCTTTATTCAGTAACAATTTCATCCTAAGGTGTTTCAGGAGTAAAAATTGTTCGCTCGATGATATCGCAGACAATATGACCCACCATAATATGGGCCTCTTGAATGCGGGCCGTATCGTTGGATGGCACCAGAAGAATATGGTCGCAAAAGGCTGCCATTTTGCCACCCGTTGAACCACTAAAACCCAACACAATCATCCCAATTTCTTTTGCTTTTTGAACCGCTTCAAGGATATTGACTGAATTGCCGGAAGTGCTTAAAGCCACCAGCACATCGCCTTTGCGACCCATAGCAGCCACCATCCGCGCAAAAACTTTATCGTAATGATAGTCGTTGGCCACTGCTGTAACAAAAGAGGTATTCACATGCAATGCTTCCGAAAAAAGTGGCGGACGATCAATCTTATAACGACCGCTAAGTTCAGCCGAAAGATGTTGCGCATCGGCAGCACTGCCACCATTGCCACAGAATAAAACCTTCCCGTCTGCGCGAAAAGTTTGAATACACAGTTGTGCCATCTTGTCAATGATCTCATGTAAAGCGCTGTCGTCTAGCATTTTCTGTTTCACTTCAATAGACTCACGAATGTTGTTGGCAATCATCATAAATTTTAAAATTGACCGACAAATGTAGTTATTATCCCCGAAAAGTAGGCCCTCCCCTTTTTGGCATAAAATCTGTTGAAAAAACGAAACTCAGCTTAAGATTTTTTCTCACGACGGATACAATAAAATAGTTTTTGGACGTTTTGCGAAAGCGTTTAGAAAAAGCTTGCATAATCCCAAGTCAGGTTTTAATTTTGGCAAAAATATTGATTGAGTAACCATCTATACAATCTATCAACGATATGAAATTTTATGACATTGACTCCGAATTCACTTTCGGAAAATATGAGGGGAAAACGATTAAGGAAGTCTTTGAAAAAGACCCTAAGTATATTGATTTCTGCTTCAATAATATTGATGAGTTTTATGTTTCTCCCGATGTGCTCAAGGAGTTACGATCACTTGATCCGCGTTTTGAAGGGGCTAAAACTTCAGAGGAGTTTGATGACGACATGCTTGAATCTTATCTCGATGAGGCTGAAATGCTCGAGGACATTGACGATTCATTTTTGGAAGACGATGATGTTAAATGGGATGATGAAGATGACTTTGATGATGATCTTGATTCGTTTGACGAGTTTGGAGATGATGATGATTACTAAGAAATGTCATCAATAGAAAAAAGCTGTGTCTCGTGGAGGCACAGCTTTTTTTTATTGACTAAAATGGCAAAATCATTTCCCGCCAAAAAAATCAAAAGATTTTTACTTCAAATAAGTCAAAATGGCAGTTGCGTAAGCTTCCCAACTCATATTTTTGGAGGTGAAGGCCACATTGTTTCTGTCAATAGGTTTTTCAATGGCTTTTTGCAGGGTGGTTTTCATTGACTCGATGTTGCGATCGGCAGCAAGATAACCATTAAAACCGTCTTGAATCGTTTCAGTAAAATGGCCCACCTTTGTAGCCAGCATCGGCATATTGAAGTTATATCCGATGGATTCCACTCCCGAGGGCGTTGCCGTGAGATAAAACAGTAAAAGGTTGTCGCTCACCTGAAAATACTTGGCCACTTCTTCGTTGGGCACAAACTCATTCACCACAAAAGTGCTGTCCTGAAGCTTATAATTCTCAATCAGTTCCAAAGGATTGTAGTTGCGTTCATCGTCTTGTTGTCGCAAAAAAATCTTTTTAGCAAATCCAAAAAGACTTGATTTGATGCGTGTTGAAAGTTTTTTGTTGTCTAATGTGTTCCAAAACGATTCACCCACGATCAGCAAACTCACGTCTTTTCTTTCTTCATGTAAACGTGCAAACGCTTCAATGGCTTGGTGCAGGCCTTTGTATTTCCGAATAAATCCGAAAAACAAAAAAACATGCTTTTTCAGACCCATAAGTGCCTTTTGGCTTTCTTTGTCAAAATTGGAATGGGGCTGAAACATATCGTACACCGGATGAAACAACCGTACAACTTTCAAGGCTTGGGGAGTAGTTGTTTCGTTGTCATTCACTACTGCAAACTGCTTTTTAGGGAACAGTTGCTTCAGCTGGTCAGCCGTTTGTCCGGCGTGCACCACATAACCGTCAGCTTTTCCTATTCCCCAGCGGGTGAAGCGGTTATCGAGCGCACTGCCTTCTTTTTGGATGACAAAATGCAAGTCGAAAATAACTTTGGTATTCGGCAGTTTTTTCAAACCACGGGCAATATACCCCAACGGAAGTCCCTGAACAGCAATGGCCCATTGAAAAATGACCATATCGGCTTGCAACGAACGGATTAGGCTGATGGTTTTTTGCCAACTTGCCGGATTGTTGTAATTGGTAACATAATGCACCTTGATGCGGGTGCCTTCAAGTTGGTCTTTAATGCTCTTGCGATCAATAAAATCGCGCGGAATGATGGCCGGATATTGTTGTGTCCAACTTACTATAATCACTTCTGTATCAGGTATTTTATCGAATGCTTTTGCCAACGAAGTGTTGTAATTGGCGATGCCTCCTTTAAATTGTGGTCCCGGACCAAAACAAACAATACGGGTCATGCTGATATTTTTAGCAAAGGTGATTTGCTTTTTAACTTCTGCAACGCGTTGCGGAAGTTAAAAAGGAGCTTTCATATTTTTGAAAAGGGGTTATGAGTTTAGTAACTCTTTTTGGCGTAGATACACCCTTTCCATTCCTTCTCTGATACTTATTTTGGGTTTCCAGTTGAATTTTTGGGTGACCACCTCCATATTGGCGTAACGCGAATGAACTCCAACGGGTTTGTCCAGTAAGGCCTTTATCTTTGGTTCGTATCCGGCTATTTCGCCAAACAAAGCGATTAACTCCAAGAATGAGGTTAGTTTTCCCGATCCAATGTTATAGGCTGAGCCATCGCTCACATTATCGAGCAGCATAAAAATGAAGTCGAGCACATCGTCAATATGAACAAAATCGCGGCCTTGCTGGCCACTCCCCCACACTTCAAACGGATCTTCTTTTCTGGCGGCGCGTGCAGCAAGTGCGGGGACAGGATAGGATTGTTCCTGATCTTCGCCGTAACCCGAAAAAGGTCGTATACAAGCTACCCGAACACCATAGTGTTGGGCAGCAATTTTGGCAAGAAACTCACCGGTGAGCTTCGACCAGCCATAAGTCATGTCGGGTGTGCCGAGGTTTTTATCAAAATCTATATCGCCTTCGCTGAGGGCAATAGCGCCTTCGGTTGTTTGCAGGCTCACCGGATAAGCCGCGCTGGAGCTGGGATACAAAACGCGATCGGGTTTGTGTTGTGTAACCCAATAAAAGAATTCAGCATCAATGCTCAAGTCGAGGGCAACGATCATAGGATCGCCTTCAATTTTCATGCGACCTCCAACGATAGCAGCAAAATGAAAAACATCAGCAAAACGCGCGAATTCAATACCGTATTTTTCTTGGATGTAGCGTGGCTGTTGCCGCATATAGAAAAGCAGATTGCGAAAATCGCCTTTCCAAAAAAACAACCTGCCTTCGGCGCCAATAACCTCGAGGTCTTGGTTTTTTGTTGAAACAAAGTTAGGCAACCATTCCGAAGGATGACGTCCGATACTCAGGTCATCAACCATAAATACTTTATCTTGTGTGGTCTGTAACAAACGCTTTACCATGTTGCGGCCCACGAAACCACAACCTCCCGAAACCAAGTGAATCTTCATTGCAAATATTAATTTTTTAGAGTTTTATTTTTTCTTTGATGGTGTATGCTCCCCCAACGCTTCGCGACGACTGCGAAATGAGCTCGGCAATAAAGCCGGTAAGGAAAAGCTGAGTACCGATCACCATTGCCAAAAGGCCGAAGTAAAAAAGTGGTCGCTCGGTCATTCTGTAGGCATGATTGAAAAACTTAGAATAGGTCAGATAACCTGCGATGCCAAGTCCTATTATAAAAATGAAAGAACCCATGCTCCCGAAAAAGTGCATTGGTCGTTTGCCAAATTTTGAGGTGAAGGTGATGGTGAGTAAATCAAGGTAGCCTTTAATCAGTCGGCTCATGCCATATTTCGATTTTCCGTATTTCCGTTCGTGGTGTTGCACTACTTTTTCGGTGATGCGTCCATAACCTGCCCACTTTGCAATCAGCGGAATGTAGCGGTGCATTTCGCCTTGCACTTCGATGCTTTTGACAAGCTCGCCTTTATAAGCTTTAAGTCCGCAATTGAAATCATGAAGCGGTATCTTGCTGATCATTCGAGTGGTACGATTGAACAACCGCGATGGAAGGGTTTTGGTGATGGGATCATGCCGGTGCTTTTTCCATCCCGAAACAAGATCGAAATTTTCTTCAGCAATCATGCGGTAAAGCTCAGGAATTTCATCTGGGCTGTCTTGAAGATCTGCATCCATAGTTATAATCACCTCACCCTGTGCGGCTGCAAAGCCTTCGTTTAATGCAGCAGATTTGCCGTAGTTTCGGCGAAAAGAAATGGCTTTAAGCTCAGGATAAGTTTTTGAAAGTTGTTCAATCACCTGCCACGACCGATCTTTCGATCCATCATCCACATAAATAAGTTCAAAATCAATTTCGAGGCTGCGACCTACGCGAGCCACCCATTCCGTTAGTTCGGGCAATGAGGCTTCCTCATTATATAAAGGTACAACGATTGAAAGATGCATGGATAAAAATAAGGGACTTAGAGTTGAATGCTTTTGTCTTTTTTAACAAACAAAGCCAAAATGGCTCCTAAAACAATAGAAATGAGCGGTGTCATCCACAATCCTTTGATGAACGCTTTCATTGGATCCATATTTTCTTCCATGGAGTCAATCATCGTTTCGAGGGTTTCTTCGGGTACTTTGCCTTCCATGCTGTAGATAAAGTTGTCTAATTGCTTGGTCATATAGGATGGATCAATGTATTCATTCAGAATGACCGAAAAAATACTGTTGATGAAAAAGGCGACCACCAAGGCAACAGCTCCTACCAACCAAGCTTGGAGAAAGTTGATTTTTCCAAGTAGCATTGTGTCACGTGTTTTGTTGATGGCCCATACGGCCATAAAAATCATCAATCCGAAGGTAATGAGTCCGTTGAGTATTGCATACACCGGACTAAATAAATTCATATCCAGAACGTACATAACTACGGTATAGGCTATAAGAGCCAATCCGGTAATTAACCCATGTTTAAGTGCTACATGAAGTGGTGCCATATTTTTAATATTTTAAGGTTAAAGGTCTGTGATATCACGACGGCTTCGTCGAGCAAAGATAGCAATTAAAAAAGCAAACAACGGGAGCAGAACGATATTTTCGGCGAAGTAGTAAACCGATAATGACATCGGACTTAAAAGTTTAGTAATGAGTTGTTTACGCTCTTTCATGCTGTCAAAGGTTTTTGTAACGTCAGTAGCCAATAATTCTGCATGAAGCTGAGAAGCACGCTGTTGTAAAGCAGGAATAAAAAGGTTGCTATAGACATAATACATCATCAACGACATGACCACCGCTGAAACAAAACCTGTGAGCATGGCGATACGAAATCCTTGGCTAAAATGCAAAACACCCAATCCGTAACCTTCGCGTAAACGCCTGGCAGCATGATACATTCCAAAAAAAGGAAGCAAATAAATCAACACATAAAAGGGTGAAAAGGAGCTTATGGCGAGATTGAAAAGCAAGAGTTGTAACAAAAAAACCAGCATTCCAAGGAAGAAACCCGTTAAGGTTCCTACGAGCCAGAAATATTTTTTTTTGTACATCTATCTATCAATGTTTTAACGCTGTTGTTGTGTGCAAACTTACCAAATCAATCGTTATCGAAAGAAAAAAGATTGAAATTCTTGTTAGGGAAACGAAATGTTGTACTTTTGCACCGGGTAAGTCTTATACGACCAGCTCCTGTAGAATCCCCCAGGTTCGGAAGAAAGCAAGGGTATATGGTTGAGCGGTGCGATATAAGTAGCTTACCCATTTTTTTTGCCCATAGGTCACTCATCTTTTGATTTAACCCATGACCAACTGAACTCCCTAATGCTAATTTTCGACAGCAGATAAGCTAGTATCAATCCGGTTATCATTTGCCAAATACCCCACCAAGCCGCCATAAATGCCATTCCCCCATTGGCATCGAAAAGTTTGGGGTTGAAGATCAACACAAGTGCCAATCCCGAGTTTTGAATTCCTGTTTCAATGGAGATGGTTCTGCGGTCGGCCCGTGGCACTTTGAAAACTGTTCCCACAAAATAGCCTGTAAACAACGTTTGAAAATTAAGTAGCAGAACTACTATTCCCAGCGGAATGATTACACTTGGGATGTATTTGGCATTGGCAGCCAAAGCGCCTACGATAAAGGTCATGTATAAAATAATGGACGTTATTTTAATCTTTTTTTGGTATTTTTTGGTACTAACCGGAAACTTGTTTCCGATCCACATT
>JADYZK010000099.1 GCA_020853175.1 Bacteroidales bacterium | reverse complement strand
GCACGTGAGTATGGCTTGATTGGACATAATATCTTCGATTCGGGCGTTGACCTCGATTTTGTGATCAAAAAAGGGGCAGGTGCTTTTGTCTGCGGCGAAGAAACAGCCCTCATCCACAGTATCGAAGGCAAAAGAGGAATGCCTCGTCCGCGTCCTCCATTCACGGCTGTGAGCGGCTTGTTCGGCAAACCTACCATCATCAACAACGTTGAGACACTTTCTAATCTTTCCACAATAGTAAACAAAGGCGCCGATTGGTTCAGCGCCATGGGAACAGCCACCAGCAAAGGCACCAAAGTGTTTGCCCTTTCGGGAAAGGTGGCTACCACCGGATTGATTGAAATTCCTATGGGAACCACAATCCGCGACATTATTTTTAAAATTGCCGGAGGAATTGCCAACGGTAAAAAGTTTAAAGCCGTGCAAATGGGTGGACCATCAGGCGGATGCGTTACCGATGCCAATCTCGATATCGAAGTGGACTACGAAAACCTTGTGAACGTAGGCGCAATGATGGGTTCGGGCGGTATGGTAGTGATGGACGAAGACACTTGTATGGTGGACGTAGCCAAATTTTTTATGGATTTTATTCAGCGCGAAAGCTGCGGAAAATGTATCCCCTGTCGTGAAGGCACGCGTCGCATGCTCGAAATTCTCGAAAGCATCACCACCAAACCCAAAAACCGCGAAACACACGAGCCGCTTGCCCGTTTCAAAGGCGTAATGCAGCTCGAAAGTTTGGGTAATGTAATCAAAGACACCTCTTTATGCGGCCTCGGACAAACGGCCCCAAACCCGGTGCTCAGCACCTTGCGTTGGTTCAAAGAAGAATATGAAGAACATGTTTTCGATAAAAAATGTCGCGCCGGCGTTTGTCAGAATTTGCGTGAGTTTACCATTGATGTTGAAAAATGTACCGGATGCACCATCTGTGCAAAAAAATGTCCAACAAACGCCATCATCGGTGGACGCAAACAACCTCATTTTATCATTCCCGATAAATGTATCAGTTGCGGCGCCTGTCTCGAAGCCTGTAATTTCGATGCCGTTAAAGTGAGCTAATACAACGCGTCAAACCTAAAATAACGATCAAAATGAATCTTACGATAGAAGTTAATAGCAATAAAATACAAGCCAACGAAGGCGAAACCATCCTCGATGCCCTCAACCGACATGGAATGAACGTTCCCACTTTGTGCCACATGAAAGGTCTTTTTCCAACAGGATCGTGCCGTATGTGTGTGGTGGAAGTTGAGGGTCGCCGCAATTTGGTTACAGCCTGCTCCGAACCGGTGATGAATGGCATGAAAATCAAAACGCACTCCTCAAGGGTGGTTGATTCACGCAAAACCATTGTGGAACTGCTGCTATCCAACCATCCCGACGATTGCTTGTACTGCGAAAGAAACGGCAGCTGCGAGTTGCAAAAACTGGCGGAAGACCTCAATGTGCGCGAAAGACGCATCAGCGGAAACAAAAACAATTACAAACTCGACGTTTCGAGTGCCAGCATCGTGCGCGACCCCGCTAAATGTATCCTCTGCGGTAGGTGCGTGCGCGTTTGCGAAGAAATTGAAGGTGTTTCGGCCATCGAATTTGTGGGCAGAGGAAGCAAAACCTTCATTGATACCGCTTTCAACCACGGACTAAACCTTTCAACTTGTGTCAATTGCGGCCAATGTATTATGGTGTGTCCAACTGGAGCCCTCAAGGAAAAACCACATATCGCCGAAATCAAGAAAAACCTCTGCGATCCTACCAAAACAATGGTGGTGCAATATGCTCCTTCCATTTCGGTTTCTTTGGCTGAAGAGTTTGGCTTTAAACCTGGAGTAAACATCATCGGACTGATGAATGCCGCTCTGCGCCGCATTGGTTTCAACTTTGTTTTCGACACTTCCTTCTCTGCCGACCTCACCATTATGGAAGAGGCATCGGAGCTGGTGCATCGCGTTACCAACAATGGCGTGCTGCCTATGATTACCAGTTGCTGCCCGGGATGGGTAAAATATGCTGAAGAATTTAGCCACGATATGTTGCCTCACTTGAGCAGCTGCAAATCGCCCCAACAAATGATGGGTGCCATCATCAAAAGCTACTTTGCCGAAACTGAAGGTATTGCCCCCGAAAACATCTACTCCGTTTCGGTGATGCCTTGTACGGCCAAAAAGTTTGAACAACAACGCGAAGAAATGACCCAAAACGGTATTTCCGACGTTGACGCCGTGCTCACCACCCGCGAATTGGCACGTTTAATTCGTCTGCATGGCATCGAAGTGAACAAATTAGAGCCTGAATTGGCCGACTCTCCACTGGGCACACGCTCATCAGCAGGAAAAATATTTGGCTCATCGGGCGGAGTAATGGAAGCCGCTATCCGCACCGCACATTATTTCGTTACCGGAAAAGAGATGGTCAAATTTCAAGTGAAAGCCGTTAGAGGGTTGGAAGGTCGCAAAGAAGCCAGTGTGCAGATGGGCGATCTAACCGTGGGTGTTGCAGTGGTGAGCGGATTAAAAAATGCTGCCGATTTGCTTGAAGAGGTGCGCAACGGACGCAATGACATTCACTTTATCGAGGTGATGGCTTGTCCGGGTGGCTGCATCAATGGAGGCGGACAGCCCATTGGTGCCGACGAAGAAGCCATAAAAGCACGTATGGCAACGCTTTACGATATTGATGAAAAAGATGCCATTAAAATGTCGCATAAAAATCCGTATATTGTAGAACTTTACGACAAATTCCTTGGCAAGCCTTTAGGGCATAAGAGCCACCATTTGTTGCACACACATTATCAAAAAAGAGAAGTGTTTTAAACTAAAAACATGGTGCAGGAAAATGAGTTTTCCTGCACCCATTTCAATGCTTTATGGCACACAACAGCAATTATAAACAGTTGGTATTTAGCGTAAAAGATCGGTGCAGGGTATGTTTTACTTGTGTACGCGAATGTCCGGTAAAGGCCATCAAAATGATCAACGGCCAAGCAGAGGTCATCAGTACGCG
>JADYZK010000098.1 GCA_020853175.1 Bacteroidales bacterium | reverse complement strand
TTTTTGTACTGAGATCGAAATGCTGGGTTTTCACAAAAAATTCATTCCACTTGTTGTCGTCTTGGGTGTCGCGCCAATTTTCGGCACCCACGGTGGCACTTCCCACGATGAAGTTTTCGTATTCATTCAACTTGGTCAAATCAAAGGAGGCCACATCGGAAATTTCAACCTTTTCATGTCCAATTTCTTGGAAAATAATTTTGGCAACCAGCTCCACAGTTCCGCCCGGAGCCCAATACAAAAGCAGGGTATTTTTCATAAGTTGTGTTCTATGTTTTGATTTCAATGGGTAAAAATAAAACTAATTTAATGGCTTTGGTTCAACAGCCCGCAAATTAGAATCGGTATAAATTATTCATCCACCGTTTCAGCTTTGCCCAACAAGCCAAAAACAGAGGCTACATCACAAAAACTATCCAAAAGAACGATTTTTCACAGCCTTCAAAAGGTCATTTTACAATTCCTTACACCTGATGATCACGTAAAAACACCGCACTTATTTCCCGAATACTTTCATGGATGGGAATAAACTCAAAGCCAATGGCATCGGTTATTTTTTGGGTGCTGTACGCTTTTTTGTTAAGGCTGGTGCGGGCCGTTTCCCGAGTGATGGCCGGCGTTTGGCGTGTCACAAACCCACTAATGGCCATCAAACGCCAGGCAATTTCGGCCATCCATCGTTTCACTTGAACGGTTGGTGGCTTTTTTTGCAAACCTTGCGCTATCCAAGTGAACAATTGCTTAAAACTGATGGTTTCGGACGAAAGAATAAACCGCTGACCGTATTTTTTTTCCTGCATCAGTTCAAACATCGCCATGGCCACATCGCGCACATCCACATATCCGGTGGTGCCGTTGGTGTAATACCGAAGGCCTTTCCATACCAATGAAAATAATTCGCTGCTGCCAGTATGCCAATTTCCTGGGCCTAAAATAACCGACGGATTCACGATAACAGCATTTAGTCCTTCGGCAACACCGCGCCAGACCTCGCGTTCGGCAGCATATTTCGATACGGAATAGGTTGAGTTACTATCCGAATTTTTCCAAAGATTCTGCTCAGTGATGGGTTCGTTGTTTTCGCTTCGGCCAAGGGCAGCAATAGAGCTGACATGACAGAGCGCAATGTTTCCTTTGTGTAGCAGGGCATTCACCAAATTGGAAGTTCCATTTACATTGGTGAGGATCATTTCGCGCTGTTTCGACGGATGAAAAGAAACCACCGCCGCGCAATGATACACCTCCTCAACGCCTTCGAGTAGCGCTTCCAAAACCATGATGTCGGTTAAATCGGCCACCACCCATTCAATGGCTTTGAATTGTTCTTCGGGATGCAAAGCGTACATATTAAAAACTTTTCGCACCAAAGTGAGATCCGAATTTTCGCGTCGCATGGCCCGAATGGGATGATGACTATTACTTAAAAGGACCATCAAATGTGAGCCTACCAATCCTGTTGCACCTGTTATCAATTTCATGACGCAAAGATAAAGAAGTTTGCACTGAACGAAAGTTCTAAATCAGAACCGTAGCTTGGGCGTACAGATTGGATTTTCCTGCTTTTTGCTATCTTTGCGCCCTAAAATTTACCCCTTCATGCAAAAGAATTTTGTTGGTGAACTGCGCTGGCGCGGAATGATTCACGACCTCACTCCCGGAACCGAAGAACAACTCAATAAAGAGCTAACTGCCGCCTACGTAGGCATTGATCCCACAGCCGACTCGTTGCATATTGGTCATTTGGTGGGCATCATGATGTTGAAACACCTTCAAATTGCCGGCCACAAACCCATTGCGTTGATTGGTGGTGCTACCGGAATGATTGGCGACCCATCGGGGAAGTCGCAGGAGCGCAACCTTTTAGATGAAGCTACGTTGCGAAGCAACCAAGACGGTATTCAAAAACAGTTGGCTAAATTTCTTGATTTCGACACCGAAGCGCCCAACAAAGCCGAATTGGTGAACAACTACGACTGGATGAAAGATTACAGTTTTTTGGCTTTCATTCGTGATATTGGTAAGCACCTCACGGTGAACTATATGATGTCGAAAGACTCTGTAAAAAAACGCTTGTCTGCCGAAAGCGGAAGCGGAATGTCGTTCACCGAGTTCACCTATCAATTGGTGCAAGGCTTCGATTTTCTCTACCTTTATCAGCATTTTAATTGCAAACTACAAATGGGCGGTTCCGACCAGTGGGGCAACATCACCACGGGTACCGAGCTCATTAGACGCAAGTTAGGAAGCGAACAAAACGCCTACGCCCTCACCTGCCCATTGATTACCAAAGCCGATGGCGGAAAGTTTGGAAAAACAGAAAGCGGCAATATATGGCTCGATCCCGAAAAAACCTCGCCTTATGCTTTTTATCAGTTTTGGCTCAACTGCTCGGATGATGATGCCGAAAAATATGTAAGAATTTTCACCCTCTTAGAATATGAAACCATTGCCGAATTGGTTGAAACACATCGCAAAGAACCCCATCTTCGCTTGTTGCAAAAAACATTGGCTCAGGAAGTTACCACCGCTGTACACTCCGCTGATGAGTTGTTGATGGCCGAAGAAGCAAGCCAAATCCTTTTTGCTAAAGGCACCACAGACATTCTTCACAAAATGAATGAAAAAACACTGTTGGCTGTTTTTGATGGCGTTCCGCGCGCAGAGATGGCAGCCTCCTTGCTCGACGAGCCGCTTGACATCACCGAATTTTTGGTGACACACACCGGCATTTTTCCTTCCAAAGGCGAAGCCCGACGCAGCTTGAAAGAAAACAGCATCAGCATCAACAAAGAAAAAGTTACTGAGGCAACTTCTCTCAGCAAAGGCGATCTTCTTCAAAACAAATACATCTTGGTTCAAAAAGGGAAAAAGACTTATTTTCTTGTGGTTGTTGCTTAAAATGCCTGTTGGTTTTTAAGAAAAATTTCTAACCTTAAAACAGAGAAAGAAGCAGCTTTTTTCAGTATTTT
>JADYZK010000097.1 GCA_020853175.1 Bacteroidales bacterium | reverse complement strand
TCAGCAATCCGGGTTCGTTTGCTGTTGCCGGAAGTGCAGCCTATTTTGACAACAATGGCAGCCAAGTTACACCATCTATAAAAAACAATATCTTTACTGAACATCCTGAAAATGTTGGATTTATAAACTATCTGGGTGATAACTACGATCTCAAACCCGGAGCCTCGGCTGTAAATACTGGCTTCAACGCAGGTTTAAATAAAGTAACTTTCGACCTGCTCAACCGCCCACGCCCGCACAATGCCGGCTTCGATATTGGTGCTTTTGAATCACAAGATCCCTATGCAGCAGTGAGTGAAATACCTGAGGATGGTACTTTAAATATTTTTCCTGTTCCAAGTTCAAAAACACTATTTATTGATGTCAACTTGCATCAACCCACAAAAGCTGTTATTTATGTGTTCGATGCTGTGGGTAGACTCATCGAAAAAAATAATCAATTGAATTTTGAAATGGGAAGAAATCAACTCGATTTTGATATAGGTAGTTATCATCCTGGTATTTATATTTTGCATCTCCACACTCCTACCCTTGATGTGCGGAAGTCGTTTACTGTAAACTAACAAAATATTCTTCCGAATGAATGCTGTAAAATCTATCGTCAAACAACAACTTCCACGCTGGGCAGGTTATCAGTTAAAAAAAATAATACTTGGCGTTCGTAGCATTATCTATCGAGGCAATGCCTTTTACTGCCCCATTTGTCAACATGGTTATTCCAAATTTTTCGATGGCGGCTTCGATTTACCGGTGATTGAACAAATGCAAATCATCGGTGCTGGCAGACGAAAGCACATCATCTGTCCGGGATGCGCCTCCAACGACCGTGATCGGCTTGTCTTTATGGCCTTGAAATCACCTGATCTTCAACTCCTTCCGGCTGGTAAGATTTTGCATATTGCCCCCGAGCCAGCTTTGGTAGGTTTTCTTCAAAAAAAACAACAGTCAGATGGAAACACTTATGTGATGGGCGTAAAGTATCATGAAGGTTTTTATTACGACAATAGCGTTCAACTCATTGATTTAACATCACTTAAATTTAATGATAATACCTTTGATCTTCTCATTTGTAACCATGTTTTGGAGCATATTGATGATGACGAGCAAGCTATGCGCGAAATTTTCAGGGTTTTAAAATGGGAAGGGAAGGCCATTCTTCAGGTTCCTTGGACACCGCTTCTTGAGAAGACGTATGAAAATGAGGCCATCATAAAACCCGAAGATAGAGAAACCCATTTTGGACAATTCGACCATGTTCGCCTGTATGGCAAAGATTACGCTGACAAACTTAGAAAAGTCGGGTTTAAAGTGGAGAAACTAACTGTAAATGCTTTGATTCCGAAAGATAAAGCAAGGGAAAAATTAGCTTTAAACAGTAAAGAGGTTATTTTTGTAGCAACAAAACCAAGTACACCTCATGGTAATCCCTCGAACAGTTAAAGTTCTATTTTTATTCTTTTTGGTTTTTTGCGGTAATGGCCAACTCACTTTTGCCGACAACTTCAATCATCGCAATGAAGCGGATCGAATTTTAACTTTGACCAATCTCTATCAAATTGAAACTATTGACTCTCTGTTGCAAGCGATTTTTAGGGAAAACCCAACAGATCAAGGCCTAAACCCTTTACAAACCAACTTTTTGTTGTTTCAAACAGGGCGCAAAGCACTTGCAATTCAAAATCTACAGATTCACTATAACCAACTAAGCAACAATGCTTTACCATCTGAAATAATTCAATTTCTCAAACTGTACTCCGTTTTACTTGAAGAGATGGGACAGAGCGAAAATGCACTGTCGCTTTGGAAAGAGATGGCAAAAAAAAATGTGTCACCAGGAAATGACTATACTTCCACCCTCATTTTCACCGAAATTATCAGAATTTACAACCATCAAAAACTTGACGACAAGGCGGCCTTATTTGAAATCGCCCTTCAAAACACATCGCAGGAAAATATTGATGCTGATGTGATTTTTGATGCTGAGGTCGAAAAAATAAAAATGCTTATAAATAAACATGACGATAGTAAAGCGCTCACCAAATTAAGTGAATTATCAAATTTAACAAACAGCAACCTCCCTAATTATTTTTATCAGATGTTGGATATCAATGTTTTAGCATGGATGATAGCACCTGAATCACCCGATTTAAAGCACTGGACAGAAGAACTTAAAAAAACCAACATTGAGCTTTTGGCTCCCCACAAACGTTCATTGGCCAACGCATTTCTGGGATTGTATCATACTTCTTTTAATGAAGATTCAGCGTACTTATATTATCAAAAAGCATACGCCGATTTTGATCAGTTCGAGAAGGCATTAATTGCCTTTAGCAATCAAAAGATTGAATTTGTCAACCACTTATCCACTGAAAACACTGATGCACCGCCACCTAAACAATTGAATCTTAAAGCAATTGTCATTTTTGGGTTATTGTCCTGTCTGTTAGTTTTACTTTTTGTTTGGATGTTGAATAACTACTTGAAATATAAGAAGGCACTGATCAACAAAATAGACCTGATCGAGAAAAATACTTCAGAATCGCAGGCACACATGCAAGAGTCATTCAATAATTTTGATACATTGGCTCAAGAAAGGGCCGCTGATTTACAAAAGGAACTCACTGATCGCGAACGCATTGACCGAGAATTGCAGGAGGCACTTTCCAATGCTGAAGAAGCCAATTATCAGAAAAACGCTTTCCTTTCAAACATCAGCCACGAAATAAGAACGCCATTAAATGGAATCATAGGATTCTCCAACCTTTTAGAAAACGAGCTTGCTATGCTCGATCAACCCCTGTTATTTGATTATGCCAACTCTATTCAAAAAAGTGGTGAAAAACTTTTACATCTACTCAATAACATCATTGACATCAGCCGACTTGAGGCCAATGATATTAATTTCCAAGTAGTTAAATGTGATCTATCAATGCTTCTTGATGAAATATTACAACCGCTGTATCCACAAGCTGCAAAAAAAGGAATAAGAATTGTGAAGGAAGTGGCACCTTTGCACGTTCATGCCGACAAGGAAATGTTGGCTAAAGTGTTGGACGAAATGCTCGACAATGCCATGAAATATACAGATAAGGGTTTTATTCGGATTGTTGTTGAAAAAAATGAAGCCGACGATTGGGTTAAAATTTCCATCAGAGATACCGGTATTGGCATTGACAAAAACTACCTTCCCGAACTTTTTGAAGCCTATCGCAATGTCAATCATGGCTATACCCGTCAATATCAGGGAGCTGCATTGGGAATTCCACTCTCGAAACAATTGGTTGAAAAAATGGGAGGAACTTTTAAACTTG
>JADYZK010000096.1 GCA_020853175.1 Bacteroidales bacterium | reverse complement strand
TATGATTGAATTGAGTCGTTATCTGGGATTCTATCCCAAAAGCGACAATTATCAAAAAGGACAAGTGTTTGATCTGATGGATGGTATGTATAAAAATCCTGTTCCTGCTCCGGTTCATTCCATCAATGCCGAATTAAGTTCTTTTTTCAATCAACTTTGTCATACTAACCTCGAGCAGTTGCACCTTCTGCATCCGGGTAGGGAAGCAAGAAGGCAACTGATCGAAAATTTGATTGTGTATTATCGGTTGCATTTGCCTGGTTTCAAAGGACTGCAATCGCATGAAGTGTTAGCCGTGGTTTTAGGATAAAACGTAACGGCAAAATACCTTAAAATACAGCTTTTTTTATTTGACTTTGGCGAGCAAGCATCAGTTCTTATGAAAACCTTTGCTGCCCAGCTCAGCGTGTTTGAAACGTAGATAACCTTCGCTGTCGAGGGGATAATCCCAACAGCCTAAGCTGTGGTAGGGCTGACCGCCAAAGCCGCTCTTGAACTTATAAAGACCGCTCATCGGATGGGCTGCGTTGGCGTTGGGTGCAATACCAAACATATCATACTCGGTGCAGCCTTTGGATTTGGCAATTTTTATGGCCTCCCATTGTAGGGCGTAAGTTGCCATTAAATTTCGGTGCAAATCGGAAGAAGCACCATACAAATAGGAGCCTCTATGGCCCGAAATAATGAGAAACATGGCTGCAAGTGGAATGCCGTCCGATTCGGCAATCAACAAATGCACTTCGGCAGGCGAGGTGGTGTTTTCGGCACGGGCCGACAATATCGCCTCAAAATATTTGATGTCGTTGAGGTAGATGTTGTTGCGCATCGCGGTTTCTCTGTAAAGCGCATACCAAGTGTGCATCCGCTTGATGCCGCCTGAACGGATGGTAACGCCTTTGCGCTGCGAAAGGTTAATATTGTAACGGGTTTTCGGCTTCATACGTCCCAAAATATCCTCCTCAGAAGGTTGTAGGTTGAGAAAAATAGTGTTGGAAGGCAAAATATTGAAATGCGATTTCTTAAAATTCCACTTCACAGTGTTGATATTGAAACGAAGTTCTTGAAAACCAATTTCAGGTTCGCCCAACCAATTGCCGTTGAAGTCGAAAGCATCGCTGTTCTTGGCCCAGTAAGATTCCCAGCGTAAATCGTAACGAATTAGGATACAGTTTTTGGGTAAAAACGACCGCAAACTCTCCGAAAGCTCTTCGAGAAACGCTCCCTGAAGCTCTTCATTGGGTTCAATTTCGGGGCCATAAGGTACGTAGGCAATGCAGCTGTTGTGGCCTACCTGCTGAAGAATAATCAGCAAATCGGAATAAACGTTTCCCGTAGTAGTGCCTTGATGGATAAGGGTTTGCGCGCTTGTTTTAAAATCAACGGCAAGAGTAGATGCTCCCAGTTTGCTTTTTACTACCGACCAAAAGGCCGTCTGCTGAACGATGGGCGTTTGGTTTAAAGCCTCAATTTCTTTGATAAAAACATCTTTAATCATGTCATCGGGGTTTTATGAAAGCGGCGTCACAAATCGTATTCGCCTGAAGCTTCGGGTTGATAAACGATTTCGTCAATTCTAATTTTTGTTAAGCCTCCCGGCACAATCCACTCAATTTCGTCATGCACTTTGTATCCTATCAAAGCCGTGGCGATGGGAGAAAAAATGGAGATTTTATTTTCTTTTACGCTGGCCTGGTGCGGATAAACGATTTGAAAACTTACTTCTTTGTTGTTGCTCAAAAAAGTCATCTTCACGATGGAGTTCATCGTCACCACATCTGAAGGGATGGCTTGAGGTTCCATAATTTCAGCCGAATCCAATTCACGATTCAGCTTTTCAGCCTCGGCACTATTGATAGATCTAAACAAGCGTGCATCGCTGATACTCTTTTTTATGCGGGCATAGTCGAGCCTGTTGATGATAATTTTGCTCATAACTTAATATTTTTTCAGAAAGTTTTAAAAGTCAGTAAAGGTAAGGCTTTTCCTTCAAAGAAAAATTTGATATTGCGATAGCCCTCAAATGCAAACTAAACCTGCATTTGCTCAGGAATAGGTCTTTATGTTTGATGTAAAACAAAGTTTTTTTTAACCCATAAAAAGCTCAAAAAGCCAATTCAAGGGTAACATATTATCCTATTAGCTTACAAAAGTTGATTTTCTAACGGGCCGTTTTAGTTCCTTATTTAGAAAGTAGGTTGGCTCTTTTATATCTTTGACCCTTGAAAAGGACTACGAAATGACAGGAGAAAATGAAAATGACTTGGCGGTGCTTCAATCGCTTTTAAACCAACCCTTGTCGCGCAGTCATATTTTAATGGTAAGCGATTTGGTTGCGCAGCGGCCACAGTTGCTCAATCACGCGCTGGCCTTGGTTCAAAGCACAAAAAAGCATGAAGCCATGACGGCTTCTTGGCTACTAAGCCACCTCTACGACCGACATCCGATGATGTTGTATAAGCTTGAACCACAACTTGTTGAAATGGTTTTATCAACTACTTCGGACAGTGTGCGGCGCAATCTGCTGAGGATTATTGCAGGTTACCCCATCGCCGATGCAAAAGCGGGTATTTTGTTTGATGCCTGCTTGCAATGGATGGTTTCCGAAAAGTATGCCATTGCCGTTCGGGCCAATGCCATGATGGTGCTTTTTCGCATCTGCTGCTGGGTGCCCGAATTGATTCCTGAGGTGAAACAAAATATACTTTCGGTGTTGCCTTATGGCTCTGCCGGATTTCGTTCGCGAGCAAATATGGTGTTAAAACGGCTGGAAAATATTTCTGACTAATCACACATTAAAGTAAATAACTTGTTAAAGATGAAGATATTATTGCTCGCCATCGGTAAAACAGATGAAAAATACCTCGAAACAGGCATTCGAAAATATATGGATCGAATAGTACATTATGTTCCGTTTGAAATGAAGCTGTTGCCGGATTTAAAAAACAGAAGAAACTTGGGTTTTGAGCAACAAAAACAAGCCGAAGGCGAATGGCTTTTGGCCGAATTGCAGCCCGGCGATGGCCTAGTGTTGCTGGATGAAAACGGAAAGCAATTCACGTCGAGGGAGTTTTCGTCATTGCTCGATCGCAAAATAACCAACG
>JADYZK010000095.1 GCA_020853175.1 Bacteroidales bacterium | reverse complement strand
TCCAGGCAGGCGAACGGTCTTTACCACTCAAGGTTTGTGAGTAACCGAGGTAGTGTTTCAGGCAAGCAGCCACAAAAAGTGGGTTTGCAAAGTCGTTGTCGGGGCCTTGTAAGCCGCGAATAAGATGTTTGCCCATTTCGGAAGCCAAATAAGGGTCTTCACCAAAGGTTTCCCATTGGCGGGGCCAGCGGGGGTCAACACCGAGATCAAGCACAGGCGAAAAAGTCCAAGGTACACCGGCAGCACGGGTTTCATAGGCTGTAATTTCTCCTGCTTTCACCAAAAGTTCGGGATTCCAAGTGGCGGCCATGCCAATTTGTTGCGGAAAAAGGGTAGCGCCATCCACATAGCTGGCACCATGAATCATGTCTAGGCCATACAGCATCGGAATTTTCAAACGGCTGTTTTCCATGGCGTAGCTTTGAATGGAATTGACCAAATTGTTCCAAAATTCGGTGTTTCTGGCCCTGTTGTTGGCCGTGTTGAGAATGGAGCCCACTTGGTATTTCACAAAAGCAGCTTTCATGGTTTCGGGATCGAGTTCAACAGGCTCATAACTCATAAAAGCGTTGTCGCCTTTGGTCAGCACGTCGAGGGTAATCTGTGTCATTTGTCCAACTTTTTCTTCCAGCGTCATTGCCTTTACAAGGTCAGCAACTTTTGCTTCGGTTTCTGAGTCGGTTTTTGGTGTTGTCGTTTGGGGTTGCTGTTGGCATCCAAAAATGACCATTGACATCAACAGAAAAACTGTAAGTTTACTTTTCATGGTTTAAATATCGTGTTCTGTAAGAATAGGTTTGTAATTCTTGAATTATTCGATGGGTTTAAAAACGCGAACGTAGTCAACATGCATGGTTTGCGGAAAAACTGTAGTTTCATCAGGATAGCCCGGCCAATTGCCTCCCACGGCTACATTCATGATAAAGAATTGCGGCAATCGGAAAGCCTCGAAGGCTACTTCATCGTCAGTAAGTTCGAAAAACAAATTGTAATCAACATACCATTTGATGCCGTATTCGCTCCAAACAAGGCTAAAAATATGAAAGTTATCGTTAAAGTTTTGAGCTCCGGAAAGGTTATAACTATCGCCTTGGTAACGGTGTCCACTGTTGTTGTAATGCAATGTGCCATGGGTTGTTTTTGGCTCGTGGCCAAGGTATTCCATAATGTCAATTTCGCCGCAGCGAGGCCAGCTTACTTGCGAAATGTTGTTTCCTAACATCCAAAGGGCCGGCCATATCCCTTGTCCGATGGGCAATTTTGCTCTAAAGTCAATCCGTCCGTAGGTGAATATTTTTTTGTCTTTCGACAACAGGCGTGCAGAACGGTAGTTGTTGTATTGCTTTGTGGCAATGATATTGAGTTTGCCGTCGTCCACAAATGAATTGGTGGAGGCACTGGTATAAGTTTGCAACTCGTTGTTGCCCCAACCGCCGGCACCTATGTCGTATCCCCAATTGTTGGTATTGATTTCAGTTCCTGAAAATTCATCGCTCCAAACGAGCTCAAATCCGGGATAGGATTCTGGTGTTATGGGACCGTCATCCACGATTTCAGGAGTGTAAGTGTCATCATCAGAAATGATTACAAGTATTTCTTTGGGGACAAATGTCGCATTTTGAATGTCGGAGAAGTGTACGGAGAAGGCCCTGTCCATTTCAAAAATGGCGTTGTCAATCAGCTCTATTTGTATTTGTTTTTGGATTTCTCCGGGGTTAAAAGTCAGGCTGTTGTTGGTGCTGGCAACAAAATCGGTTCCTGCTTTTGCAGATCCTTCCAGAGTGCACCATTTCACCTGAACGGGAACGGTGGTGGCTGACGATAGTTTTATGGTGAGTTTGGTGGTGACAGTTGTTACATTTTCAACAAAACGCATCCGATCGGGCAGCACCAATTCGGGAACGAACAAATCGTCGTTCAGGATGGTGAGTAGGCATTGGCTGGTGACCAAGTTGGCGTTGGTTACCTTGGTCACGATCAAGGAAAATGTTTCATCACTTTCATAAACATCATCATTTTTGAGCGCAATTTTCACCTCTTTGGAGGTTTCTCCTGGCGTAAAAACCAGCTTTCCATCTGTAATGGCTTCATAGTCTTCGCCCGCTTTGGCAGTGCCATCGGAGGTTTGGTACAAAACGATAACATCTTGATCGTACTCGTTGCTGAGTTGTAGGCTAAGGACAGCAAATTGTTGAACATCAGTGCCTTCTTCAACAGAAATTTCAGACTGAAAACTCAGTTTAGGGGTTTCTTTTTCGGTTTTTTTGCAGGAATTGAAAGCAAGAAATGCGAATAAAAGGATTGCGAGTAAGGTTGGTTTGAAGTAAAAAGAGTTAAAAGTCATTGCTTAAAGTTTTAAGGAATCATTTTGTAAAAGCGAACATAATCCACTTCCATTGTGGCAGGAAAAACAGTATCATCCACACCTTGCTGGCCACCCCAATCGCCGCCCACTGCAACATTCAGCAGCAAATGAAAGCGTTTGTTGAAAGGCCAGGCCTTGTATCCTGTGCCATCGTTGGTGCTGGTAAAGATAAGGATATTGTTGATGTAACCCCTTATGGCATAGGGAGTCCAGTCAATGCGATAGAGTTGGTATTCGGTAGTGGCGTTTTCAATGATTTTTGATGCCGACCGTTGGGTACCGATGCGCCAGTAATAGGCTTCGCTGTGGGTGCTGATGTGAATTCTATTGGGATCGAAGCCCACATGTTCCATGATGTCAATTTCGCCCGAGCTGGGCCATCCGCCGTATTCCCAATCGGTAGGAAGCATCCATATTGCCGGCCAGGTGCCCCGTCCTGCCGGAATCTTAGCTCTCACTTCAACACGACCATAGAGCAGGTCGCCTTTGAACTTGGAAACCAAGCGGGCTGAGGTATAGTTTTTCCCTTCAAAAGTTTCTTTTATGGCTTTAACGGAAAGGATGCCTTCGCCCACTGCGGCATTTTTAATGCTGCTGGTGTAATATTGAAGTTCGTTGTTTCCCCAGCCGCTTCCGCCGATGTCATAACTCCATTTGGTTGAATCGGGCAGTCCGTTGTAATCAAACTCATCAAACCAATAAGGAGTGGTTTCAAAAGTCCAGCCCTGATCTTGTGGTGGACCGGGGATGATGATTTGAGGCTTGCCTTCGTTTTTATCAACGGTACAAGCCAAAAGGTTGAAGCCTAGGAAAAGGAATACAAATGGGAGGATTTTTTTCATCGAATGTCTTTTTAAAAAGGAGGGACCGCCAACAACAGCGGCCCCTTCTACTCACTAACCGCAAAAAAAAGCTATGAAATTAATAATTAGGATTTTGTTTCAGTTTGGTGTTGGTCAGCTCTTGAAGCGGAATGGGCAGTATTTCATGCTTTCCGGCAACAAAACCTTTAAAAGCCAATGTAGTAGGAGCTTTTCCTGTTCTTACCAAATCGAAGAAACGGTGTCCTTCGGTGGCCAGTTCAAGACGTCTTTCGTTGTAAATGTTGTCGAGGGTGGCAGGGATGGACGGAAGTCCAACGCGCTCTCTTACCTTATCGAGAAAAAATTGTGCGTCGCCGCCTCCACCTCTCAAGTAAGCCTCTGCCGCCATTAGATACACATCGGCCAAACGAATTTCAATGTAGTTTACCGGCCATTC
>JADYZK010000094.1 GCA_020853175.1 Bacteroidales bacterium | reverse complement strand
TGGCATAAAAGTAAAAAGCGGCCCATGACAGCGCCAGCGCCGGGATGGAAGGAATAAAAGCATTCAGGTAGTACGTGAAAACAGGTGCCGAAAAAACCATCAATACCGTAAGCAACGCAAGACTGAAAACACCTCCCATTGTTCGCATCAAGCGAAACAAAAAATAAAGTCCAACCCCGCCACTTAACAGCACGATCAAACGCAACACCCATGGTTGGCGCACACCGGTAAATTTCATGACAAGGGCAGCCATATACTCCGGCAAAGGCATTGCTGCACTGGTGATTCCGGTAAAAACAGTAATTCCGTTCTGGGGAGGATATTCGGGATAAAGGTTCAAAGTAGAAGGTCGAAAAAAATCAAGGCCGTTGTTTAAGTAGCCGATAGTTAGCGCATAACGATCGCCTTGCGACCAAGCGTGAAGATGCGAGGGAAAGGAGAAAAATTGATCGTAGAAAAAAAATCCACCGATTATGAGTAGAATAACAACAACCAACAGGCCTTCAACCGGAATAAAAATACTGGATTTTTTTTTGGCCATACCACCTCCTTTAACAGCCCTACAAAAGTACGAAATCTATGCAGCGCATGTTGGTAACCCGCAAAAAACAATGTCAAAGCCAACTCAATCGTTTGCGGTTGGGGTTGGAGTTGGAGCTTTAGCAACTTCCGTTTGAACCAGTGCAGGAGCTTGAGCTAATCCCAGCTCTTTGAGGGCTTTTTTACGCACAATCAAACGCACAGCGCGAGGCACAATGGTAAAATCTAAAGGCGAACTTCCCAGAGACTCGCCATCTGTTTCCAAATAGATGGAGTGGCGCGGCGTAGAGGTTACATTGATTTTCTTACCGGTAAAGGTATCTACCTCAGGCATTTGAATAAATGAGCCGTCAAAAAGTTTTTTAATGTTTCTGATGACTCGCAGTTTTGTGGTTCGCCGAATCACTGTAACATCGAACAATCCATCGTCGGGAATGGCATTTGGAAGTTGTTTCATGCCTCCGCCATTGTATTTGCAAATGCCGATGCTCATGCTGAACACCTTATCGTTTACCACTTCCTGATCGTCAATAATAATACTGAGCTGCACCAATTGATACTGAAACAAACCTGTGACCAGATTGAGCAAATAGGAAAACTTTCCGCCTTTGCCTTGCGCCTTCAAATGGTTGGTTTTTTTGGCCACAAAAGCATCATAGCCCATTCCGGCCATATTGATGAAATATCGGCTTTTGTCTTCGGTTTCGTAGCTGTATTTCACCTTCCCAACATCCTGAAGAAAAGTTCTTTCGTTCTTGATGATTTTGATGGCTTTTTCGTAATCCATCGGAAATTGGTACATCCGTCCCCAATCGTTTCCGGTGCCTATAGTGATCATTCCTAAGGTGATATCAGTTGTAGCAAAACGGGTTTGTTGAAAAATTCCGTTCACCACTTCGTTGAGGGTACCATCGCCACCCACGGCGATTATTTTTTTAAAGCCTAAGTCGTTCACCATGTTTCGAGTGATCTCGATGGCATGAAAAGGCCGTTCAGTCAGCACGCTTAAAAACGAAAAACCCTGCTGAAGAAGCATCTCTTTCACTCTGGGCCAATCTTTTTCGCATTTGCCGGTTCCCGCTTTGGGATTAACTACAACCAGCCATTTATCGGTTTCCTTCATGTGTATGTTATTGTGATTGTGTGTGCCATTTTAGTGTGTTCAGCCATTGAGTTTCTTTTTTTGAGCCTGTGTTGCTGCTCCAAAATCTTTCCTAAAAAGCATTTCCCAAAGCATGAAAGCAAACAAAAGGATGCAAGGTAAAACTTTTATTGCGAATGGTTTAATAAAATTTTCCCGCACTGCTGAGGGGAAGAGGTCGGTTGACGATAAACCTGTGAAGACGAACACCATAGCTAACAAACTGATGTGTAAAACAGTGCGTGGCGATTGTAAAAACCACAAGGCGGCTCCGGCCATGGCGATGATAAAAGTGGGCGACTCGGTTTTATGATTAAACAGCACGATCCAAACCAAAATCAGGGCAAAATAAGAAATACGCCACGAAACGATTGCATAATGCGAGCGACGCATCAAGGGCAAAAAAAGCAAAAATAAGCCTAATCCCAGCCAAATGATATTGCTCATCCCAATGCCAAGACTTCGTTCAAAAAAAGCCATGATAGAATAATTCAGTTCGTGGGCCGTGTCATGGGCCAAAAGCTTCGTCCACTCGGCATATTGTTGCCAGAGCCCATCGAAACCTACAAAAAGTGCCGGCACCAGACTGATGAGCGTTCCAAAAAGCAGCGCCCATGCCACAAATTGCTTTTTTTTCGGTTGAAAAAACTGCATGAAAGCCACCCCGACAGCAAATAATTTAATGCTAAAACCCAAAGCAATGGATAGAGCCGCCGACCAGCTTTTTTGTTTTTCTATCCTTCCGTAAGCCAGCATCATCAGCCCAAGCATCAAACCGTTGCTTTGCGCGTTTTGCACTGAAGTGAGCATTTCAATTAAAATAAACAGGGCAAAAAACCAGCGGTCTCTGGCGCTTAAAGTAAAATATTTTAAAGCCAAAATGGGCAATAAAGCGTTGACGAGATTCCAAATCAACACGCCCAACCATCGCGGCAAAAACCAAAAAGGAGCCATCAACACGGCAAAAGAAGGCGAGTAT
>JADYZK010000093.1 GCA_020853175.1 Bacteroidales bacterium | reverse complement strand
CGGCAACTTATTTATATTCCTAAACATCACGGCAATGTGAATCTTTTTGTGGGCTATGGACAATTTTACCTGAGGTCAACATTAGATTTGGTTGGGCAGCGCCGTACCAGCTTAAATGACGATATGCAATGGTATGATTTTTTGCCCGCTTACCAACTTTTACACCTCGGTCTTGGTGTTCAAAACGAGCGCTTCGACCTTTTTGTTAAGGTGAATAACCTACTCGATCAATCCTATCAGGCGGTGATGTGGCGACCCATGCCGGGTCGGAATTTTGAATGTGTCCTCAGTTATAAATTTGTTTTCAAGAAAAAAATTAAAAATGATTAGGCTGTTAAAACTATCTATTATTAGAAAATCCAATGGGTTCAAGTATTTTATTTTAGCTTCTTTTGTCCTGTTTGTTTGGGCCTGCGAAAAAGAAGCTCCCCAAAATGAGCCGCAGATTTACAAAGGTTTTTTTGTCGTCAACCAGGGTAATTTCACAGCTGGAAATGCATCCTTGTCGTTTTTTAACACAACCAACCAGGAAATAAATAACAATATTTTTTATCAAAAAAACGGTGTGCCACTGGGCGATGTGGCTCAAAGTTTATGTTTTGCCAACGAATTGGCTTATATTGTTATCAACAACAGTGGTGTTATCTGGGCCATTGATCCGGACGATGCCTCGATTGTTGAAAAGATTTCAGGCCTGCCATCACCGCGCTTTATATGCCCCATCAGCAAACAGAAAGCTTATGTTTCCGATTTTCAAATGCAAGGCCTCAGCATTCTCGATCTCGAAACAAACAAAATTGTTGGTACTGTGGCAACCGGTAAAACCACTGAGGCCATGGTGCATTTTGAAAACAAGGTTTTTGTCAGCAATTGGTCGCAATACAACCAAACAACGCATAATAATACCATTCAAATTGTTGATGTGCTAAGCGAGAGGGTAATTGATAGCATCATTGTTTCTAAGGAACCCAACAGTATGAAACTCGACAAAAACAACAAACTATGGGTGTTGTGTAGTGGCGGATTTTTGAACGAAGAATTTCCTGCTTTGTACCGCATCCATCCTGTGAGCCATGCTATTGAAAAGAAAATACTTTTTCCTGATTTGAACAGCTCACCCGAACAACTAACGATGAATCAAACCAAAGACACCCTCTTTTTTATCAACAAGGGTGTTTATAAAATGAGCATCATTGATGATGTTCTTCCAAGTCAGGCTTTCATCGAAAGTGGAAAAAGAACCTTTTTAAGTCTGGCCATTGATCCTTCTCAGGGCAATATCATTGTCACTGATGCCGGAAACTACCTCCAAAAAGGTCTTGTTTTTCGGTTTCGACCCCATGGCACAATAATTGATTCCGTTGCAGCGGGAATCATTCCCGGATTTATTGCTTTTAATTGATTAACCAATCCCACAAAGAAAATGAACAATAAAGTTGAAGTTACCTGGACAGGTGAAATGTCGTTTGAGGCCGATGTCAATGGTTTTAAACTGGTGATTGACGCCGACGAAAAAGTTGGAGGTCGCAACCTAGGTCCACGTCCAAAACCACTCACCCTCGCCTCGTTAGGCGGCTGCACCGGCATGGATGTGATTTCGATCCTTAAAAAAATGAGGGTTGAGCCTACATGGTTTAATGTTGAAGTTGACGGTGAACTTACCGAAGAACACCCTAAATATTACCACAAAATTCATCTCCGTTATTCTTTCAAAGGCGAGCAGCTCGACCTCGAAAAAATTGAGAAGGCTGTCAATCTGTCACAAGAAAGATATTGCGGTGTCAGCGAATTGTTGCGCAAAGGAGCTGAAATTACAAGCGAAGTTATACTTTTATAACAGCCCGACTTTGGCTGCAGCAACAGAATAAACTTCGAGAAACTCATTTAAAATCATTGAGGTTGCTCCCCATATAATCTTATCTTCCACATTGTAGCATGGCACCAAAACATCAGAACCATCGCGAAAAGTGATGGTTTTTTGTTGTAAGGTCGTTGAAGTGAAAAAAGTTGAAAGAGGAACCGTGAATACGCTTGCCACCTCCAAAGGATCGAGCACATAAGTGGGTTCTTTCGAAAGCATTCCCACAAAGGGGTGGATGTTGAAATTGCTTGGCGGAACGTACAGGCAGGTGAGCTTACCCATGATGGTAACATCAGCAGGGAAAATGCCGATCTCCTCCCAAGTTTCACGTAAGGCAGTGGCCTCCAAATGGATGTCAATGTCTTCGTAGCGGCCTCCCGGAAAGGCAATTTGGCCGCCATGGATACCCACGTATTCCGACCGTTGAATAAAAACCAACTGCAGATCATTTCCTTTTGGAAACATCAACAAAAGCACCGCACTTTCTTTGGCAGAAGTTCCTTCTGCAGATTGCTGTCTCATTTGTTTGCGTATTTCGGGTTCCAAACGCGATTGGGCTTCCCAGCCCGGAAGTGTTCCTTGCAAACAGTTGGTGAGCTCCAAAATAATGTTGCGCTTTAATGGCATCTTTTTTTGCAAAAGTAAAAAAAACAACCGATCAAGCTTTGTTTAATGCGCGCTGGCGTTGGGCCTTTATGTTGTGGGTAGTGGGTTTTGAGGCGTTTTTTTTGTTTTAAGCAGCTATCCGTTTTTGAAAAATGCTTCACCATCAACAAATTAAAGTAGAGAAAATATCGGTAGTTCTTGTTTGTTTTTCTCCAAAAATGAATCTTATTTTAGCTTTCTAAAGGAAATAAAAAACAGCAACTTATATATTTTTAACGCATACAACTTCAAGCGCATCGTAGTTGCCATTATTTTTGTACTTTTAACGCAAAATCGGATAATAACCAATGGTCAAAGTAAAAGAAAGTCCTTCTGAAACAACAGATGCTCTGCTTGATAAGCAGAAGAATCTGGTGCTTTTTAACGATGATTTTAATTCATTTGATTTCGTGATTGAGACCTTGATTGATGTATGTGAACATACCCTTGAACAGGCCGAAACCTGCACCTGGATTGTACATTATAAAGGAAAGTGTGCCGTTAAATCGTGCTCAGCTAACGAACTCAAGCCTGTTTTTCAGGAATTTTCAAACAGAAATTTAACTGCCAGTATCGAATAAATTATGTGGACAATCATTTTCACTTTAATAGGAATCGGTTTACTCATCGTCTTGCTCGAAATCCTTGTTATTCCAGGTGGTGGAGTAGCCGGAGTGATTGGATTTGCATTGATGGTATCGGGCGTTTACCTTGCGTTTGAGCGCGAAGGAACTACAGCGGGCATGATTGTTTTGTCTGGAACCGTGGTGCTGAATATCGTGGCTTTGGTGTTGGCTCTGCGTTCTAAAACATGGGATCGCGCCATGCTGCATACCAATCTTGAAGGAAGAGTAAATGTGGTTGAAGCCGGAGCCGTACGTGCCGGAGATGAAGGAACAACCATTTCCCGTTGCGCTCCATTAGGTAAAGCTTTCATTAATAACGAGTTCTATGAAGTGGATGCACGCACCGAGTTTATTGACGAAAACAAAACCATTGAAGTAATAAGAGTTGAAGGAAATAAAATTATTATAAAACTTAAAACATTGTACAATGAATGAAATGTATGTTTTTATAGCCATTGGCTTGGGATCAATCTTCTTGATTTGGTTTCTTTTTTACTTTATTCCTGTAGGCTTGTGGTTCACGGCCTTGGTTTCGGGAGTGCGCATCTCCTTGTTACAACTGATTCTGATGCGATGGAGGAAAGTACCGCCATCAGTAATTGTCAACAGCATGATTGCTGCCACCAAAGCCGGCATTAAGCTGGAAAGAGACGATTTGGAAGCCCATTTTTTGGCCGGTGGAAGGGTTCAACAAGTGATTAATGCACTTATTTCGGCAGACAAGGCCAATATCGAACTGAATTTTAAGACCGCAACTGCGATTGACCTTGCAGGACGTGATGTTTTTCAAGCCGTTCAAATGTCGGTAAATCCAAAAGTAATTGACACCAAGAAAGTGGCCGCTGTAGCCAAGGATGGCATCCAACTTATTGCCATTGCGCGTGTTACAGTGCGAGCCAACATCAAGCAATTGGTGGGTGGTGCCGGCGAAGAAACCGTTTTAGCAAGAGTTGGCGAAGGTATTGTTTCCAGCATCGGTTCCGCCGATTCACATAAGTCGGTACTCGAAAATCCGGATTCTATCTCCAAAGTAGTGCTGCGCAAAGGTCTCGATTCAGGAACGGCTTTTGAAATCCTCTCCATTGATATCGCCGACATTGATATAGGGAAAAATATCGGTGCCGTTTTGCAAATGGATCAGGCACAAGCCGATAAAAACATCGCGCAAGCCAAAGCCGAAGAGCGCAGAGCTATGGCCGTAGCCTTAGAGCAAGAAATGAAAGCCAAAGCTCAAGAAGCGCGAGCCAATGTAATTCAAGCTGAGGCACTTATTCCCCAGGCAATTGCCGAGGCATTCCGATCGGGAAATTTGGGTATCATGGATTATTATAAATTTCAAAATATTCAGGCAGACACCCGCATGAGAGACAGTATTGCTGATCCCAATCAAAGCAATGATCCTGGTAACAAGGGTATTAACTCCGGTAACAAATAGTTACCAATTCCTTTTACTGACAAAAAAACGTTTGTATCAGGTGAAGGTGCAAACGTTTTTTTTAACCTTGTAAACGCTTTAATGACATGATGGATAGCCCGTTTTCCGATAAAGTTGAAGAGCAATTGTCAGCTGTGGTCGCCTTTTTGAGCAACGAGCTGAGCATTCATGAAAAAGAAATCATTGATAAAGCATTTGAACAGGCGAAGGCTATTTATGCGGATAAGGTGCTCCTCGATGGCAAACCAGCTCTTGTTCACTACCTTGAGGTGGGAAAAATTGCCGTATTTGAAATTGGATTGCGATCCTCCACTTTCATCGCTGCAATGCTTCACGGTCAGCCTTTGGAAACGGAAGAGCATTATAGTCTGGTTCAGCAAGAATACGGCCAAGATGTGGCTGTGATTCTTAAAGGCTTTAAGAAAATTTCTGACCTGCCAACAACCCGCTTGTCCTATCAATCCGATCCTTTTCGTAAACTCTTTCTTTCTTTGGTTGAGGACATTAGGGTGGTTTTGTTAAAAATTGCACATCGGTTGTATGATATGCGGCATCCCGAGCTTCTCGATGCTGAAAAAATGCAACGTTTTGCAGAGGAGGTGAAGTATTTGTACATCCCTATTACGCACCGGCTGGGACTTTATTCCATCAAAGCTGAGTTTGAAGAAAGGGTAATGCGTTATGAAAATCCGGAGGTGTTTGAAAGCATTCAAAGTAAAATTAATGCCGACAAAGAAAACCAAGAGGTGTTTATGAAGGCCTTTATCGCACCTGTGGAGCATGAATTGAAACAGCATGGCATCGAGTCGAACATCAAATGGCGCACCAAATCCATACCCAGCATTTGGGCAAAAATGAAAGATCAAAATGTTGATTTTGAACAGGTTTATGATCTTTTTGCCATCCGTATTATCACTAAAAGTCAGCTGAAAAAAGAAAAAGAAGACTGCTGGAGGGCTTATTCTATTGTTTCCGATTTGTACACCCCCAATCCAAAACGATTGCGCGATTGGATCACAACTCCCAAAGCCTCGGGTTACGAATCGCTACATACAACCGTGAAAGCATCCGAAGATAAATGGGTGGAGGTTCAAATTCGGTCGGATCGTATGGATCAGGTGGCCGAAAAAGGACAGGCAGCCCACTGGCTTTATAAAGACAAACCGGAGAAAAAAGATGCCGAAGAGTGGTTGAATCAAGTACGCGATGTGCTTGAAAACCCCGGACAAATTCAATTTGGGGCTTATAAGAGGGTGGAAAAACAGGGAGGAAAAATTTTTATTTTTACTCCTGATGGCGACCTCAAGCAGTTGCCCGCCGGTTCTTCTGTGCTGGATTTTGCCTACGAGGTGCATACCAAAGTAGGCGACCATTGCAGTGGCGCAAGGGTCAACAATCGCAATGTTCCTATTCGCCATCTACTTCAAAACGGCGATAAAGTGGAGATCATTACCAATAAAAAGCAAGTTCCAAAGCACGATTGGCTCAGCATCGTTGTTACTGAAAGGGCCAAAAGTAAAATTAAACGTTACCTGAAAGAGGTGGAGCTTAAAGAAGCTGATTTTGGTAAAGAACTCTTGCTTCGGAAACTAAAAAATTGGAAGATTGTTTACTCCGAAGATATTATTCATCATCTCGTAAAGCATTACAAGAAAAGCACTTCCATTCAACTCTACCATGATGTGGCTACCGAGAATTTGGATCTCATGGAATTAAAAAAACACCTTGTTTTACTCACCTCCGAAGAAAAACACTCTACAAAACCACTTGAAAGCGTTGAGCTGAATATAGAGCCAAAAGCGGCCTATAAAACAGATGGGAAAGATGATTTTTTGATTATTGACGACAACATCAGCAATGTCATTTACAAGCTGGCAAAATGCTGTAACCCCATACCGGGCGATGATGTGTTTGGCTTTGTGACCATCAGTACCGGAATTACTATTCATCGGGTTGGCTGTCCGAATGCCGCACGCCTGAAGGAAAGGTACAGTTACAGGGTTTTAAAAGTGCGATGGAAAGAGTCGAAGGACAACCCCAATTTTCAGGCTGCCATTAGGGTGATAGGAATTGATACTTTAGGTTTGGTAGGCGAGATTACGCAGCTGATTTCTAACGACTTAAAAGTAAATATGCGCACAATAACCTTCGATACTCGTGATGGTCGTTTTATAGGAAAAATTGGCTTGCAAATTAAAGACACCGACCACTTAGAGCAATTAATTTTTCGTATTGGCAAGGTGCAAGGCGTAGAAAAGGTCACAAGAATTGATTGAGTTTTTGATTGCCGAAGTAAAACAAAAGTACTTTTGATGTTTTATAATTAAAAAAGTTATGGTCATTCAACTTTTGATATTGTCGTTGTTTTTTTCAGGATTAGCGGCATGGTTTTTTTATCGCAAAAAACACGTTCTTGGCGTAACCTTCCTCATGATTGCCTTTGCCGCAGTGGCTTTATTTTTTGTGGTTAGGTTTATGTACCCCCATCGTGTGCCGTTTTAACTAACCCAAATCGAACCATGGTTTGATGCGAATCGTTTTGTCTTCTGGCTCATCGAAATGACGAAACTCATTGGTGTATCGGTTATAAACGTAGTCTTTTTGCCATTTTTGATGGTTTTTTTGAATTTCACCCATAGCAAAAACCAATAAATCAAGTTCGTTATTTGTCATGGTTGGATGCAATGAAGCTCTTATCCATCCTGGTTTTTGAGACAGATCGCCATGATTGATTAAATCAGTAATTTTTCTTGATTTATCATGACTCACATCGAGTAGAAAATGACCGTAAGTGCCGGCGCAAGCACAGCCTCCACGCACTTGAATGCCAAAACGATCGTTGAGCAGCTTCACCACCAAATTAAAATGAATGTCGTCAAGATAAAAAGAGAAAACCCCAAGTCGCTGCTGCACATTGTCGGCCAAAATATGTAATCCTTCAATTTTGCTAAAACCATCGAAAGCTCTGATTATCAACTCTTTTTCTCTTTGGTGCATCAAGTCGGTACTCATCTTGTTTTTCACCTCTATGGCCAAAGCGGTTCTAATGGCTTGCAAAAATCCGGGGGTGCCTCCGTCTTCGCGTATTTCAATGTCATCAATGTATTTGTACTCGCCCCAGGGATTGGTCCAGTCAACGGTTCCTCCACCCGGATTGTCGGGCGTGGGGCTGTTGTACAACGATTTATCAAAAATCATTACCCCTGAGCTGCCCGGGCCTCCAAGAAATTTATGTGGACTAAAAAATATCGCGTCAAGTTTTTTCGATTCGTCCGCTGGGTGCATGTCAATGTCAACATAAGGTGCTGATGCAGCATAATCTACAAAAATAATTCCTCCGTATTCGTGCATGATTTTGGCCATTTCGTGGATAGGGGTCTGTATGCCCGTTACGTTGCTACACGCAGTGAATGAACCGATTTTAAAGACCCTGTCTTTGTGTTTTTCGAGCTGCGATCGCAGTTCATCAAGGTCAACGAGCAAATTTTTGTCGGGTTGCAGTACTACAAGGTCAACATTCGCTTCAAACCAATTGGTTTGGTTGGAATGGTGTTCCATGTGGCTGATGAAAACAACAGGACGTTCATGTGCTTGAAGACAATCTTTGCTGTTAATTTTACGGCAAGATTTGAAACCCATGATGCGTTGCATTTTGTTGATGACGGTGGTCATGCCCGATCCTGCTGTGATGATAACATCTTCGGGGCCTGCATTGACGTGTTTTTTGATGAGTTTGTGGGCATAATGATATGCTTTGGTCATCATCGTTCCTGTTTCACTGGTTTCGGTGTGGGTGTTGCCCACATAAGGGCCAATCATGTCAACAATTCGATCCTCTATGGGTTTGTACAACCGTCCACTGGCAATCCAATCGGCGTAAACAAGTTGTTGAGGCCCATAAGGGCTGTTGAAAACCAAGTCGTTACCAATAGTATTCTTACGAAAGTGATCAAAATGCTGTTCCAGTGAATTCATTATAGTTTGTGTTAGAAAACAAATCTATGACAAATTATGAAAGGAAATGGTTGTCAGGTTGATTGATTTAAATAAAAGCGATTCTATCATAACAAAAACAATGCGCTTTTGGTGCCGAAGAGTGCAAACATATCACTTGCTTTTTGAAATCTGAATCAAACCAATTTCAATAGAGCCGTTTTCTGGAAGAAATTCAAGCCAAGTATTGTCTTCGCTGAACCATTTGTATTGCTGACCAATTTTCACGATAAAATCATTCAGCTCACCATTTTCGGGGATAGGCAACACAAAACCTCCATTGCGTTCGTTTTTGCTGCCAAAGCTCACCAAGAGGGGAAATGCGGTTTCTCCGGTGTTTTTGGCTTTGATGACGATGTAATTTGACCTGCGTTCGGTAACGTCAACGGGCTCAAATGTAAACCGTTTGCTTGTGTTGGCAGGTACCAAAACAAGGGTTTGGTTCAGTTCTCTTATTTTATTGGCTTCCATTTCGGCAGCAATTTTCTTGATCATTTCGCGGGGATACGATTCGTCGGGTTTGATGCCTTCAGCAAGAAGATATTTTTCAATGGCAAGGTCGAAACTGCTGCCGTTATAAAAACGATCGGCTTCGGAAACAGCTTTGCTGTACTCCGTTTTGAGAGCGAGCAGCTTTTCGGTGATGATGGCTTCCACTTGCACCAAACGTTGATTGGCACCGGCATCGCCGGGTTTAAAACCCAAAGCCATTTTGAGCGAAGTGACGGCTTGTTTATACTCTTTTTTGGCAATCAACTGCTCAGCTTCGGACATGGCGGCTTCGTAACGGGCTTGATTTTCGCGTTGACGGGCTTCTAAAGCAAGTGTTATTTCGGCTTTTTTCGCGGCGGCGAAGGTGTTTTGACTGTCTAAAATAAGAATCTCACTTAGCTTTTCCTGAGCCACAGCGAGCTGATCGGCAGCTATCAAACTTTCAACTTCAATTTTTAAGCTGTTTATTTTTTGCTCTTTTACTTTT
>JADYZK010000092.1 GCA_020853175.1 Bacteroidales bacterium | reverse complement strand
GAGTTTGGAATCATTACCAACATTGGTAAGGCACACATCGAAGGTTTTGGTGGCTTCACCGGCGTGATCAACGCCAAGACGGAGATGTATTCGTGGATTGACGATCATGGAAAAATGCTTTTCGTAAACACCGACAATGAGCTGTTGGATCGTCTTTCGGCCCCCATAAAGCGTTTTACTTTTGGTTCATCGTTGCAAAACGACGTGTATGGCGAGTTGGTAGCCAACGATCCTTTTTTGCATCTGGCCTGGGAATACAATGACCATCAAAGTGTTGTAGCAACCAAAATGATAGGTAGTTACAACACTGAAAACATTTTGGCTGCCATTACGATAGGTTGCTACTTTGGCGTTGATGGCACGGCCATTGACCAGGCCATTGGAAGTTATGTGTCGTCAAACAACCGTTCGCAACTGATGGAAACCGAACACAACCGCGTGGTGATGGACGCCTACAATGCCAATCCGACGAGTATGGCTGCCGCGATTCAAAATCTCGACAAGATGCGGAACCGAAAAGCCTGGCTGATTATCGGCGATATGCTCGAGCTGGGTGCCGATACCGATGCCGAACATGCAGATATTCTAAAATTGATCATTGACCTAGAGTTTAAAAACGTTATTCTTGTTGGGCCTCATTTTAAAAATGTGATTGCAGAAGATGATTGGTTGTGGTTTGAAAAAGTGGACGAACTTGTTGAATACCTTGGCGAACACCCCATTCGCAACGCTGATATTTTGGTAAAGGCCTCAAGAGGCATTCAACTTGAAAAAGTATTACCTTGTCTGTAATGACAGCCTTCAAACGCGTTATAGGATTGATGTCGGGAACATCATTAGATGGCCTTGATATGGTGTGCTGTGATTTTTTTGAAACTGAAAAAGGCTACGATTTTCAGATTATCGCCTCCGAAGAACTACCTTATCCTGCGGAAATTACTTCCAGCCTCCGTGAAGCATTTTATTGGAACCAAGAACAAATCAATCTATTGGATATAGCGTTTGGAAGTTTTTTGGCCGAAAGCACTTTCAATTTTATCCAAAAATATCAGCTCCATCCTCAGTTGATTGCTTCACATGGGCACACCATTTTTCATCAACCTGATAAAGGCCTCACCCTTCAAATTGGAGATGGGCAAACCATTGCCAACACAACGGGCATTTCTGTGGTGAATAATTTCCGACAAGCTGATGTGCTCAAAGGCGGACAAGGCGCACCATTGGTTCCGTTGGGCGACCGTCTGCTGTTTAGCGATTACGACTTTTGTTTGAATATCGGTGGTATCGCCAACATTTCTTACGAGCTGAATGGATCGCGCATTGCCTTTGATGTTTGTCCGGCAAATATGGTGTTAAACCATTTGGCTGCCAAAAAAGGATTGAAATATGATAAAGATGGAACCTTGGCAGCTTTAGGAAAACTGGATGAAATGCTGTGGAATCAGCTAAACGCCTTAGATTATTACACACAGATTCCTCCCAAATCATTGGGTAGGGAATGGGTAGAAAAGGTTTTTCTTCCACATATTTGCAACAGCAAAATCAGCATCGAAGATTTGCTTCAAACTTGTGTTACCCATATTGCGCATCAAGTGAATGAAGCCACACGATCGTTTCCAAAAGGCAAAATGCTCATCACCGGCGGCGGTGCCTTCAATACAATACTTGTTGAAAAAATGAAGTCGGCAATCCACCATCAAATCATTGTGCCTGAGGACGAAATCGTGAGTATGAAAGAGGCCGTCGTTTTTGCTTTGCTGGGATTGCTGCGTGTTGAAAACAAAATCAATTGTTATAAAAGCGTTACAGGAGCCTCTTCCGACAGTTCAACCGGCGATATTTATCATCCAAACAACCCTTGATTTATACTAAAAACAATAATAATTAGTTAATAAGCTAAAATAAACGCAAAACCCATCCGAATGTTGACCCCCATTTTATTACAATTGCAAACCGTGAGCAACGACCTTGGAAATGCAGCCGTTCAAAAAGGCGAAATTTCACTTTCTGTCCTCGATCTGGCCATGAAAGGCGGCTGGATTATGATTGTGCTGGCCGTGTTTTCTATCATCACCGTTTATATTTTTGTTGAGCGCTACCTCACCATCTCAAAGGCATCGGTGAGCGATAAAAATTTTATGAACAACATCAGAGAGTTTATCCACGCCGGTAGGTTGGATGCAGCCGTTACTTTGTGCCGCAGCACCGACAGTCCCAACGCCCGAATGATCGAAAAAGGACTTTCGCGTATTGGCAAGCCTTTGAACGACATCAACGCAGCCATAGAAAATATCGGTAAACTCGAGGTAAGTAAGTTAGAAAAAGGCGTTGCCGGATTGGCCACCATTGCCGGTGCAGCGCCCATGTTGGGCTTCTTAGGAACTGTCATTGGAATGATTAAGGCTTTCTATGATATGAGTATGGCCGGCAACAATATTGACATCGCTTTGCTTTCGTCGGGCATTTATCAAGCCATGATCACCACAGTGGGTGGTTTGGTGGTAGGTATTCTTGCTTTCATCTTTTACAATATTTTAGTGTCAAGAATTGAAAAAGTGGTTTATCTGCTCGAAGCCAAAGCCACCGAATTTATGGATGTACTTCACGAACCTGCTCGTTAAATAAAGAAAGACAAAAAATGGCTATTCAAACCCGAAATAAGCTCAGCGTCAATTTCAGTACGGCATCCATGTCGGATTTGGTGTTTTTGCTGTTGATTTTTTTTATGCTTACTTCCACCCTCATTGCGCCCAACGCGATAAAATTATTGCTTCCTTCGAGCAACAGTAAAACGATGGCCAAGCAAACGGTTACGGTTTACATCAACGAAAGTTTTACTTTTTTTATTGAAGAGCAAGCCACAGATGCCGCAACCCTTGCCCAAGGACTGCAAGCCGCGCTGCAAGGCGAGCTGGAAGGGACTGTGGTGGTACGTTCCGACAAAACCGTGCCCGTTCAATATGTTGTTAATGTTATTGACGCCATCAATCAAGTGAATGAAACTACCGGATCCAAACACAAGGTAATTCTCGCTACTTCGCCCAAAAATTAAATGCAAAAAACCAAAAAAAATAAACGAACGGGCATTGTTGCCACCCTTCTCTTTCATGGGTTGCTGTTGGTAGCATTGTTTTTTTTGGCCTTACGCACCCCCTTGCCACTTCCGGGCGAAGAAGGGGTAGAGGTGGACCTCGGTTACAGCGATCAAGGGATGGGTCTTATTCAACCTGAAGTGGCCGGCGGACAAACGGCCATGGCTTCACCTCAGCCCAGTGAGCCTGAAACGCAGAAAAACGAAGAGATTCTTACTCAAGAAACTGAGGAAGCTCCAGCGATTGCGCCCAAAGAAAAACCGAAAGAAACGCCCAAACCTAAACCTAAACCTGAAAAACCTATTGAAAAGGTGGTCCCTCCCGTGGAAGCAAAACCGGAACCTGTGGAAGCACCCCAGCCGAAAGTCAACAAAAGGGCCTTGTTTAAAGGCTCCGGGGAGGCAAACGGAGACGCCGGTTCCGAAGGTATTACCGGTAATCCTGGCGACCAAGGCCGACCGAATGGTTTAAAGGATGTGAAACGCTACGAAGGACAAGGTGGACAAGGCAATGGCCCCGCTTTTAGTCTTGGAGGACGCGGTGCCCTAAAGCTGGCCGAACCCAAAACCAGTTTCAGGGAGCAAGGGAATGTGGTTGTGGATATTTGGGTGGACAGAAAAGGAGTTGTCACAAAAGCCGAAATCAGTGTGAGAGGAACTACTGTGGTGGATGCTAACCTTCGTAATCTCGCTGTAAAAGCAGCACTGAATTCAAGGTTTACCGAGGACAGCCAGGCCACCTCTCTTCAAAAAGGAACCATCACTTATACGTTTATTATTGGAAATTAGTACCCTCACCTGTGTCAATAACTGAACCCAAAGGCTATGATGAAATCCTGAAATGGATGTTCAATAAATTGCCAATGTATCAACGTATTGGCGATGCTGCATACAAAGCCGATTTGCACAATACCCACCAACTAATCGCGCTTCTTGGGCATCCCGAACAACACTTTAAAACCATACATGTGGCCGGCACCAACGGAAAAGGTTCGGTATCACATCTTTTGGCCTCTGTTTTGGCCGAAGCAGGCTATAAAACCGGCCTCTATACCTCGCCCCACCTGCGTGATTTTAGAGAAAGGGTGCGCATCAACGGCGAAATGATTTCAAAAGAGGCTTGTATTCAATTTATTGAAAAGTACCGCGATCAATTTGAGGAAATGCAACTTTCTTTCTTTGAAATGACCGTTGGACTTGCGTTTCAATATTTCGCAGATGAAAAAGTGGATGTAGCCGTGATCGAAACCGGAATGGGTGGCCGGCTCGATTCTACCAATATCATCACTCCCTTGTTGAGTATCATCACCAATATCGGCTTCGACCACACAAAATATCTTGGTGATACTTTAGAGAAAATTGCTGCCGAAAAGGCCGGAATTATTAAAAAAGGTGTCCCTGTGATTATTGGTCAAACACAATGGGAAACCAAAGCCGTGTTTGAAGCCAAAGCAGGAGCAATGAATGCACCCATTGTTTTTGCCGATCAGCGCTTTGATGCGAATAGAATAATAACTTCTAACCCTCATTGCCAATCCTTTGACCTTTGGAAGGACAGTCACCCTTTATTTGAAAAACTGGAATTACCCTTGTTGGGTCACTACCAACAAAAAAACCTTATTACTGCCGTTTGTGCAGCCGATGCTTTGAAAAAACACTTCAACATTGACGATAAACATATCGTTAACGGTTTTGAAGCCGTGGTGCGCAATACAGGTTTGGCCGGACGTTGGCAGGTGATCAACCGCAATCCTTTAGCCATTGCCGACACAGGCCACAACGTAGATGGGATCAAAGAAGTGGTTTTTCAATTGAAGTTGATGCAGTTTGATCAGCTTCACTTTGTTTTGGGCATGGTGAACGACAAAGACATCGAAAGCATGCTGTATTTGTTGCCTAAGTATGCCACTTATTATTTTTGTAAAGCCGACATTCCACGTGCCCTTCCTGCTGATGAACTGGCAACAAAAGCTTTTGATTTGGGTCTAAAAGGTGAGGTGTACGACTCGGTGAGGTCGGCCTACTTCAGCGCACTCAATGCAGCAAAGTCGAATGATTTGGTGTTTGTTGGAGGCAGTACTTTTGTGGTGGCGGAGGTGGTGTAATTGAAAACCCCTGATAGGATTTCAAACCCTGTCCAGGGTTTTCATCCAATTGTGGTGTTTGCCTTCTCGGCACTCAAGCTGAATTTCTCAGGATGCTTAGCGGTTTTGGTGCGATAGAAATCTTCAATACGTTTTAAGTCAGCATCATAGTCACCGCTTGGATAAAGCACCGGGCCAAAGCCTCCTTGTTTCATTTTATAATCCACAAATCCCATCACGATGGGGACATTGGCCTTTACTGCAATAAAATAAAAACCCCTTTTCCAATTTGTCACAAGTTTTCTGGTGCCCTCGGGCGTGATAATGACGTTGAGGACATCATATTCCTTGAAAAGAGCGGCTACTTGTTCAACCATGTGGGTGCTTTTTTTGCGGTCAACGGGAATACCGCCCATTTTTTTAACCAGAAATCCCAATGAATGGTCGAAAGCTTCTTTTTTGATTAGAAATTTAACAGGAACCTGCAATGACCAATACGACAATCGTCCGATCACGAAATCCCAGTTGCTGGTGTGCGGTGCAGCAAGAATAACACACTTTTTTATGTCTTCTGGAATTTCTCCTTCAATTTTCCAGCCAATGATTCGAAGGACAAGCCGTGAAATGATCTTCATCAAAAATAGATTTCGACACAAATAGCAAGAAAATTGTAATTTGAACACCTTTGCTGTTGAGCGCAAAAAGCAAAAAAAATGACCCTCCACAAAAACTGCAAAGGATCATTTTTTTTAAATCAAGCGTTCTATTCTTTTTGCTCAGGGTAAAGGGTCACTTTCACAAAATGATTGGGATTGAAATATTTCTGGGCAATCAATTTCAAATCTTCAATGGTAACACTTTCAATTTGTTGCCGATAGGTGGCGTAATCCACCATTTTTGTTTGGTTAAAACTGGCATTGTCCATATAGCTGTTCCAGAAATAATTCAAGCGATCATCACTTTCGCGCTGACGGATGGCTGTTTCTTTCACTTTGGCCAAGTCTTCATCCGAAGGACCATCGGCCATCAGCAATTCCATTTGGGCAAAAACTACTGTGGTCAACGTGTCCACCAACTCAGGATTGGTACCCCAGTTAATGGTGAGTGTGTATTCCGGCTGAGGAAACTGACTAAACGAAAGTCGAGCACCAACGCCATAAACGCCACCAATTTCTTCGCGCATATTCTCCCTGAGTTTGATGTTATAGGCTTTTGCCAAAAGATCGAACTTGAGGATATTTTCACTGTCGTAAACAAAATTATCTTTAAAAAAGACGCCAACAAGGCTCTTATATTCGGTTCCGGCATACACTTTAGCATCGGTGATACCTTCGGGGAATTTTATTTTGCGATCTACCCACTGTCTTGATTTTGAAACAGGTAGATTACCTAAATATTTAGCTATCAAGGCTTCAGATGCCTCAGGATCGAGGTTGCCAGTAAAAATAAATGTAGAGCCGGCTGCGTTGCCATACAACTGATCGTACATGGAAGCAATTTTTTCGGCTTCGAGGCTGGCAAAGTTTTCTTCGGAAGGTAGCATCACACTTCGTGGACTATTACTGGAAATGATCTTCACCAAAGTGTCAGTAAATATCATTTGCGGATTGGAACGCATGAACTTGAACCGATTAAGCAACTGCGACTTATAAGCTTCAAAAGCATTTTCATCAACACGGGCAGGGGTGTAATGCAGGTAAACCAATTGCAAAAGTGTTTCAAAATCTTTCGGACTTGCATTGCCTCTTAAGCCATGACGAAGCTCTTCAATAGTGGCATTCACATTTACGTTTTGACCGGCCAATTTTTTGCCCAACTCAATAGCACTGAAGGCTCCAAGCCCGCTAGCATCAGCAATACGTGAAATATTTGTAGCTGCGTAAGCATCGGTGTCTTCAAACAAAGAAGTGCCTCCCAACTGCCAGGAAGTGAGTAAAATCTCATCATTTTTAAAATCAGTGGGTTTGATGATGACTTTGATGCCGTTTTCAAGGCTAAAGGTGTGGATTCCCAAGTTATCGTCTTGTGTTTTTTCAATGATTTTAACGGGTTCCAATGTTTTACTCAACAGTGGTTCTTCATTTGTGGCATCTATATAAGGTTCAACTGCAATCTTTTGTGCATTTTCAATCACCGATAAGATGGTGGCTTTGTCCGGAACAATCACCTCTTCTTTATCAGGAGCCGTTACCACGATGACCCTGTTTTCGTCGGTAATCCATTGCGTGGCCAAGTTGTTCATGTCTTCCAAAGTGATGAGTGGCATGAGCATTTTTGTCATTTCTACTTCGTTGTCAATTCCCGGAATAGGGGAGTTGGACAGGAAATGGCTGGTGTATTCACGCACGAAACTGGAGGATGGCGTTTTATCTTTTTCTTTTTGACGGCGCTCTAAATTGGCCATGAACTGAATCTTTTGCCTTTCGAGCTCTGTGGATGTAAAACCATGTTGTTTCACCCTTTGGTTTTCAACAACGAGGGTTTCCACAGCTTTTTCAATTTGATTTTGCTTCACAACGGCACTTGATGTATAAGCATCAACGGCTCTGCCGATAAAACCTCCGTAATAGGTGTAGGCATAAATAAAGGGTGATTCCGGCTTTTGATTTAGCTCTTGCAACCGCTCGATAATCATACTGCTGTAGAGAAATTGCATCAAACGATGTTTGAAATCATTGTAGGTTATCAGCTCTTTTCTAGGATGTTTGTAATACAAAGTGAGCGAAGTATTGGTGGCTTCGGCGTCGGTGGTGATGGCTACCAAAGGCTCTTTATTGTCCGAAATGGTATAAGTCATTCTATCGCGTGCGTTTTTAGGATTTTCAATATCCCCGAAACGCTCTTTAATTGTGTTTTCAACAGCATCAACATCCAGATCGCCTGTGACCACGATAGCTTGTAAGTTGGGACGGTACCATTCGTGGTAAAAACGACGTAAGGTTTCATAAGAAGCCGTATCAATGACGCCGATCATTCCAATGGGCAAACGTTCGGCATAGCGCGAACCATTGAGCATGATGGGGAAGGTGGTTTTTCTCATGCGATCATCGGCACCGAGCCCGAGGCGCCATTCTTCGCGAATCACGCCTCTTTCTTTGTCAATTTCTTCGCCTTCCATCGCTACGGCATGCGACCAATCTTCGAGAACCATAAAGCCCGAATCAACCAAACCCGGCCTATCGGTGGGCATTTGAAGCATATAAACGGTTTCATCAAAGCTGGTGTAAGCATTCAAATCGGCACCAAAACGCACTCCGGCGCGCTCGAGAAAATCAACCAAAGCACTTTTTGAAAAATTTTTTGTGCCATTAAACGACATGTGCTCAACAAAATGCGCCAGACCTTGCTGATCGTCGTCTTCGAGAATGGAACCTGCATTGACCACCAAACGCATTTCCACACGGTTGGTGGGCAGGCTGTTGTGACGGATGTAATAAGTCAATCCGTTGTCTAATTTCCCAATCCTGACCGCAGGATCAATGGGGATAGGCTGTTGAAGATCGGTTTGCGCTCCAACTTGAAGAAGAGCAACCCATAAAAACAGAAAGATGAGTTTAAAGGATTTCATAAGGTTTTGTTTTGTTGGTGAATAAAAAGCGACAAATTAAATTTTATTTTGTGATAAATTCTGCAATGAGTGCGCGTTTGCTTGGATGAACGAAAAAACAATTGCGAACACCGTTGTCTTGCTTGCGGATAATGGTATCCACTTGCTGCAGTCCGTCGGCTACATGATTGAAAAAAAGGTAACCGTGCGCTTTCATTATTTTTTCAAGTTCAGGTTCAATGGCGTTGAAAAGCGTTTCACAAATCACAATGGGTTTATAATGATCTAAGACCTCGCTGCCGTGTTGTAGAATAAGGTGTTCAGTGCCTTCTGTATCCATTTTTATCAAATCTATTGCATGATGGTTGGTTTGCGCAAAAAGATCGAGTGTGGTGGCCTTCACTTTTACTTTC
>JADYZK010000091.1 GCA_020853175.1 Bacteroidales bacterium | reverse complement strand
TGGTGGTGAGGGCTTGCTGCCGGTGATGGTGCCAGCCGTTCAACACCGAAATAATTTCCGACTCGAAGTTGTGCACTTCGCAACGAAAAATGTCTTCGATGTTTTTATCCGACTTTTCTTCTTCTATAAGGTGTGTAAATTGCTGATCTAATGCTGATTCTATTTCTGTAAAACGCCATTTTTCTTGGCTGCTGTCGGGAAAGCCGGCAGCTTCAAAAGCGGCGAAACTTTTCTTTCTTAGGGCTTTTATTTTAGGGGTATCATCGGCTGAGATGCGCTCGAACTGTTGATTGAATTGCTCCGTCAACAGCTCGTCCAAACCCTGATATTGATCTGTTTCCTGTGTTTTCATGCTGTGTTTTTAAACCAGATGTTGTTCTTTGATCCATTCGTAGCCTTTGGCTTCGAGTTCATGGGCCAGGTTTTTGCCTCCTGTCTTCACAATTTTGCCATCGAAGAGCACGTGTACAAAATCGGGAACGATATAATCCAACAACCTTTGGTAGTGGGTAATGACCACAAAAGCGTTGTCGTTTGATCGCAATTGGTTCACGCCTTTGGCCACCACTTTCAGCGCGTCAATGTCGAGGCCCGAATCGGTTTCGTCTAAGATGCCCAGTGAAGGTTCGAGCATGGCCATTTGAAAAATTTCGTTGCGTTTCTTCTCTCCTCCCGAAAAACCTTCGTTCACTGAGCGGTTGGTGAGTTTGGAGTGCATTTCAACAAGGGCTTTCTTTTCTTCCATCAGCTTTAAAAAGGCGCCGGCAGCCATGGGTTCTTGTCCAAGGTATTCGCGTTTGGCGTTGATGGCGGTGCGCATAAAATTGGTCATGCTCACTCCGGGTATCTCAACCGGATATTGAAAGCTGAGAAAAATACCGAGGTTGGCTCTTTCTTCGGGCGACATCTCGATGATGTTTTGGTCTTTGTACCAAATCTCACCCTCGGTGATGTCGTAGCCCTCGCGACCGGTGATGGCTGCTGCAAGGGTGCTTTTGCCCGTTCCGTTGGGCCCCATAATGGCGTGAACCTCTCCGCTGTTGACACCAAGGTGAAGTCCTTTAATGATTTCTTTTCCGCCAATGGAAACGTGTAAGTTCTTTATATTGAGTAACATGATAGATGATATGTAATGATTAATTTCTTTTTTAACGCTTGATGTATTTTAACCCACACTGCCCTCGAGGGTGATGGCGAGTAGCTTTTGGGCTTCCACGGCAAATTCCATCGGCAATTTGTTGAGCACTTCTTTGGCATAGCCGTTCACGATGAGGCCGATGGCTTTTTCGGTGTCAATGCCACGTTGTTTGCAATAAAACAGCTGGTCTTCGGAAATCTTGGAGGTGGTAGCCTCATGTTCAATGATGCTGGATTCGTTTTTGGCTTCGATGAACGGAAAGGTGTGTGCGCCACATTTGTCGCCCAACAAAAGGGAGTCGCATTGCGAAAAGTTACGCGCGTTGGTGGCTCCGGGAAGCACTTTCACCAAACCTCTGTAACTGTTGTTGCTTTTGCCGGCCGAGATGCCTTTGGAAATGATGGTGCTTCGGGTATTTTTGCCGATATGAATCATTTTTGTTCCGGTGTCGGCCTGCTGAAAGTTGTTGGTTACGGCCACCGAATAGAATTCACCTACCGAGTTGTCGCCCATCAAAACGCAGCTGGGGTATTTCCAAGTGATGGCGGAGCCGGTTTCAACCTGTGTCCATGATATTTTGGAGTTTTTGCCTTTGCACAAACCGCGTTTGGTGACAAAGTTATACACCCCACCTTTGCCTGCTTTGTCGCCGGGATACCAGTTTTGAACGGTGGAATATTTCACCTGGGCATCGTCCATGGCCACAATTTCAACAATGGCGGCGTGGAGTTGGTTTTCATCACGCTGAGGTGCAGTGCAACCTTCCATATAGCTGACATAGCTGGAGGCTTCGGCCACGATAAGGGTTCTTTCAAACTGACCGGTATTGGCTGCATTGATGCGGAAATAGGTGGACAACTCCAACGGACAACGCACTCCTGACGGGATGTAACAAAACGAACCATCACTGAAGACGGCTGAGTTGAGGGCGGCAAAATAATTGTCAGTGTAAGGAACCACGCTGCCCATATATTTTTTTACCAGTTCGGGATGCTCGCGCACCGCCTCGCTGAAGGCGCAAAAAATGATGCCGTGCTTGGACAAAGTATCCTGAAAAGTGGTTTTCACCGAAACGCTGTCAATAACGGCATCTACGGCCACACCCGAAAGCATCTTTTGCTCGTCGAGCGAGATGCCCAACTTTTTGAATGTTTCCAACAACTCGGGATCTACTTCATCTAAACTCGCCAATGATTTTTTCTTTGGCGCAGCATAATAAATGATACTTTGGTAATCAATTTTTGGATAATTCACATGAGCCCATTCGGGTTCTTTCAGGGTAAGCCAATGCCTGTAAGCCTTGAGGCGAAATTCGAGCATCCATTCCGGCTCTTCTTTTTTCGTTGAAATGAACCTGACGGTGTCTTCGCTGAGGCCCATCGCGGCCATATCATTTTCAATGTCAGTGTAAAAACCATATTTGTATTCGTTGGTAGTTACCTGTTCGAGAATATTATCGTTGTTGTTGACGTCCATTGGATTTACTTATTTAGAAAGTTTTTAAATAAGAGCGCAAAGTTAAGCATTTTCTCTTGTTTGGGGTCTTGCGCTGAGTTGTAAACCATCGAAATGG
>JADYZK010000090.1 GCA_020853175.1 Bacteroidales bacterium | reverse complement strand
TGAAAGAGATGCTCGAAGCTTTTGATCCCGAAAGGAGCATCTAAATTTTTAACTGATTTAAAACGGGTTGAAAGTGTTGACTTTCAACCCTTTATTTTTTTATTATGCAATTACAACTGAAACGCCCATTGGCTTTTTTCGACCTTGAAACAACAGGTTTGAGTATCATCCACGACCGACTGATTGAAATTAGTATTTTAAAGGTATCGCCCGACGGAAAGGAAGAGCAAAAAACATGGCGTGTCAACCCGGGAATGACAATTCCATTGCAATCCATTCAATTTCATGGTATTACGGATGAAGACCTTAAAGAATCACCAGCTTTTAAAGACATTGCCAACGAGGTAAATACCTTTTTAAATGGCTGCGATTTGGCTGGATACAATGCTTTGAAGTTTGATGTTCCTTTTTTAATGGAAGAGTTTTTGCGTGCCGATGTGGCTTTCAATCTCGCCAATCGGAATATCATTGATGCGCAAAATATTTTCATGAAAATGGAGCCACGCACCCTGAAAGGTGCTTACCGCTTTTTCTGTAACAAAGAATTGGTAAATGCCCATTCCGCCGCGGCTGACACTTATGCCACTTTTGAAATCTTAAAAGCGCAGATTGAAAGGTATCAGGATGCTGTTTATGAAGATTCGGCAGGTAATAAATCGCAGCCGGTTGTGAATGATATGAAAGCACTGCATCAATTTTCGGAGCATCATCGTTTTGCCGACTTAGCTAGTCAACTTACCATAAATGAGGATGATAAAGAAGTTTTTAACTTTGGAAAACACAAAGGAAAAACTGTGGAAGCGGTGTTTCAAAGTGAGCCCTCATATTACGATTGGATGATGAAAGGCGACTTTCCGCTTTACACAAAAAAACTTATTACCGCCATCAAGCTGAGGCAATTGGGAAAAAATGTTCAGTTGACAAACAATAAAAATTAAAAGCAATGAAGATCGTTTGTATTGGAAGAAACTATCGCGAACACGCTCTAGAGTTGAACAATCCAGTTCCCTCTAAACCGGTTTTTTTTATGAAGCCCGACACAGCTTTGCTGCCTCCGCACAACCCGTTTTTTTATCCGTCTTTTTCAAAAGATTTGCACTACGAAGTTGAATTGGTGCTGAAGGTGAGTAAAAACGGTCGAAGTATAGCCCCTGAATTTGCCCATAAATATTATCAGGAGATTGCTGTTGGCATTGACTTCACAGCGCGCGACCTACAAGACGAATGTAAGAAAAAAGGCCTGCCGTGGGAAATTGCAAAAGCGTTTGATTTTTCGGCACCAGTAAGTGCGTTTGTTCCAAAAAGTGATTTTCAAGAAATGGATAACATCGGCTTCGGACTAATGATCAATGGCGAATGGCGGCAGCAAGGCAATTCAAAAGACATGATTTTTAGTTTCGATGCTATTATCAGTTTTGTTTCGCAGTTCGTCATGTTGCGCAAAGGAGATTATATTTTCACCGGAACGCCCCAAGGCGTGGGACCAACCCATATCAACGATGTGTTTGAGTTGTTTTTAGGTGAAAAAAAGATGATGACTTTCAATGTGAAATAACTTTTTGTGCACCCAACTTTTTCCTTTCATTCGACAGTGGTTATTATCTATCACTTTTTGTTTAAGGCTGTTGAAGTGTTTGTTTTTGAAACCAAACGGATCTTCGAGGCGTTTTTTTGCGTTATTTTACTGTCAGAAATGCACAAAATTTAGCTATGCACAAATGGATGGTAGTTGTTTTTTTGTTGATAGCCAACCAAGCCTTTACGCAGCTTTCAGTGGTATTGCCCCAGCATGATAGTTTACGTAAAATAATTTACGAAGGTAGCATTGATACAAAGAACAATCTTTTTGAATCATTTTCAAATCTTGAGAATTGTGATGATGATTGCCACAACAACAAATATAAAACCCTCATCTATCTTTTAGAACTCACCCGAATTGATGCCAATTTGCATGATGATTACATCCGGCTGCTTAATATTGCAATAGATTTTCAATATTTTTCCATTCAAAGCCCTGTTTTTTTTACCGAAGGCTTTATTGACATGGACGAGCATTATTTTAAACTGGGCGACAAAAAGGCGTTATACAAGGTTTATTACACTTTAGCAGATTATTACTACATCTTAAATGATTTTCCAAACGCTTTGGAGTATGGTAAAAGGGCATTTCAAGTCATTAATCAAGTGACTGAGAATGATGCCACAATGACCTTTAGAAGTATCATTAGCCTTGCAAACATCCTCAGTCTTTGTTTTTTTAATTTATCTGATCTCGACAGTGCGTTATGGTACAATGATAAGGCATTCAGCATGGCAGAAAAGCAAAAAGATTCCATTTGGATAGGCCTACTTTCCGGAAATAGAGGGTATTATTATTTACAGTCAGGCGATACTACAGCGGGCCTTTCGCTCATAGAAACTGACATTGAACTGAGTCAAAAATTCGGTCTGCTGAACAGTGCTTTAAACTCAATGGAAAAAAAGTTAAAGGTCTTGATAAACAAAAAAAAGACTTCTGAAGCCAGTCGTTTAGTCAGTGAAATGAAAGCCCTAATTGGCCATCCCGCAACGGATACTAACCTATTAATGAATAGTTACACTGCAATTTCAGAGTATTACGAGACAAACGGCGATGTGAAACAAGCCCTATTTTACATCAAAAAGAAAGAAGTTTTGGTTCAACTTCAAAGTAAGGCTAAGCAAGACGAAAGAATTATCCTCGTAAACAAATACTTCGATTTGCGCCAGTTTGAACTCAAATCACGCGATGAAATAACTGCTTATTCCAATGCCTTAAATCGAACAAAATGGGGGCTGGGCGGAAGTTTATTGCTCATTTTTATCCTCATTGGTTTCATGATTTTCTATATCAAGCGTAATAATCTCCTTCAGCAAATTGAAATGCAAAATAAAAGGTTAGTCGAGGCTTATGATGAAATTGAGGAAGCGAATAAAACCATACTCATCAAACAAAATCAAGTGTTAGAGCAATCAGATCAGTTGGTTAAGGTCAATAAACAACTGGCCGAATTAGACAACCATCGGCAAAACATTACCAGTATGATTGTTCATGATTTGAAAAACGCCTTGTACAACATCATTGGTTCAAGCGTGGGGCAGCCTGATCGCGATCGTGTTGAGTTTATCAACGAAACCGCCAAAAGGATGCTGCGTATGGTGCTCAACATCCTCGACTTGAGAAAGTTTGATGAAGCTAAATTGACTTTGGTGCGTCAAACCGTAAACATCAATACGTTGATTGACCAAACACTCGAAAACCTTGCGTTGAGTTTGCGCAACAAAGCATTGAAGGTAGAGGTTACACTTTCAGAAAATTTCGTTTTGGAAATTGATAAAGACCTCATCCGGCGTACCATAGAAAATATCACTATCAATGCAATTCTTCACTCTTCTGGAAGCGAAAAAATTGTTTTCAATATATTTGAATGTGATAAAATGATGGTTTTTGAGGTGGTCAATTGGGGAGGTAATATACCTCACGACAAACAACAGTATATCTTTGAACCCTTTACACAAGCAGAGCTATCAAAAGGCGAAGTGCGTTCAACCGGTCTTGGTTTGGCTTTTTGCAAAATGGTAATTCAACTGCATGAGGGCGAAATTGGCGTTGTGAGCCATCCCAATGAACCAACCCGTTTTTGGTTCACCCTTCCTTTTGAAGTGAGTAAGCAAATTCCTGAAGGAGCAGGAGAAAGAACTTTTGAATTTGCAAATCCGGTGAAGCTTCCTGATAGCATAAGCCAAAACCTGCCCCCACAGTTAAAGGTGCTGCTTCAATACGATGTGTATGAGATGAGCAAAGTGCTGCTGGTATTGAAAAATTTTCACCCTTTGCCCAGCGATAGCCAAGCAATTTTGTGGAAAAACGAGTTGGAAAAAGCAGTTTATCATTGCAACAATGAGCGCTATCAAGAGTTGGTTAAAGCTTTGAGATAAATTTGAATAATAAATAGAAAATAGATATTGAATATGATAGAGCGCTCTATTCTTGTTGTTGACGACGATCCATCCGTGGTGCTTTCAATTTTTGAAATGCTGCAAACCTCGTTTACCGATTACACTTTTTTACAGGCCAACAGCGGACGAACAGCCTTTAAAGTTGCGCTTGCAAAAAAACCAAAGCTGATCATCACCGATTGGGATATGCCAGACCTCAATGGCATTGAACTCATCCGTTTGCTGAAAGCCGAAGTTGAAACTGCTGAGATTCCCGTGATTATGGCCACCGGCGTGATGGTAACTTCAGAGCATTTGCGCCACGCTTTAGAAGCAGGAGCAACCGATTTTTTGCGCAAACCCATTGACGCAATTGAGCTTCAGGCACGCGTAAACGCTATGATCATGGTGTCAGACTATATCAGCCGAATAAAAAGCATGAACAACACCATCCGCGATGCCAATGTTTTTCTCAATTATCTCATCAATATGATTCCCGAACCGGTTGTTTATTATCGCGAAACCGGCGAAATTTTGATCTTCAATGATTCATTTAACAAGGTGTTTCAATGCAAAGAAAATTTAAAAGACGTTTATTATCAATACTTTAATAACAATGAAAGGGTGCTTCAATACGAAAAAGATGCCGAATTGTTGCAAACCCAAAATGATCTAGTAAAGTTTGAAAGTGCAATTACTTACCTTGATGGAAGCCTGCACGAATTGGTGTTTACTAAAGTAAAGGTGCATAGTCAGAATAGCAAATTAACTGGGATTTTGTGCATCATTGGCGATTTAACTGACATTAAAAAGCAGCATGCCAACGATTTACAACGCCATAAAAACGATTTGGCCAGCATCAGCATGAGGCTCATTCAAACCAGTGAGTTGAACGAAAAAATCATGAAGGACATCCAAAAGGTAAATTCCTTGGGCGATGTTCATGTGCGTAAGTTGGTGGGAGGCATTGCCAGCAACTATAAACTGGCCATCAACGACAATATTTGGGTTGAGTTTGAAAAAAGTTTCAACGAGGTGCATGTAGATTTTTATAAAAACCTCCGTCAGGCACATCCCGACATTAAAGGCAAAGAACAGAAGTTATGTGCGTTTTTGA
>JADYZK010000089.1 GCA_020853175.1 Bacteroidales bacterium | reverse complement strand
ACATTTCCATTAGCAGCAACGGTTTCAAGTGGTTTAATGTTTCTTGTAACAGCCAAAACACGGTTTTCGGACTCTGCAGCAAACAGCTTCACCAGCTCAAAACCAATTCCTCGGCTGCATCCTGTAATTACAATATCCATTTTGAAATTTAATTTCTGAAAAACAACTGAATCTATTCCCTTGAGCCTTGTACATCAAACTGGCGACGCATTTGTTCCACATCAACAGCACTAATGGTTAACATTCCGGTTTCGTCCACGGTAATCGAAATGTTGATGGGCGCATCCTTAATAAAAGGATCGAAATTCATGTAAGCAATCCCTTTCACAGGCGTGGTCTGATACGTTTCGGACAGTTCTTTGGCTTGAATAAAATCTTTGCTTAAAGGTATTCCGGCCTGCCGCGCAATGCGGGTGGCCTCGCGCATGGCCACCTCGTAATCTCCGGTATAAACCAGCAATACAGAGTTAAAGCCTTCTTCTTTAATATCAATAGAAGTACTTTGAGAATATTCAGAGTCAATCAATAAACCGGTGGGTTCGGTAAGACCGAGCTTTAACGCCCACTGCGGCAAACCCTTGGCAGGATTGAGGTTATCTTTACGAGCCATCGCCCGGCCATAAGTATCTTTCACCTCATTGGATCGTTGATTGAACTCTGCCTCAGTAATTTTTCCATCGGCTCGTTGCAACTCTAATTGGTCCAGCTCATTTTGCATAGCATCTAAAATATCCATGGTTTGGCCAATATTGTCCATCCTTTTATTGAACTTTTGCAAGTCTTTTTCAAACTTCTCCGTTTGCGATTCTTCATTGGGTGCATCACAAGAAGTGAAAAAGATTGAAAACGGCAATGCAATGAGCATCAGCATTTTACTAAAAGTATAGGTTGTTTTCATCGGCTTGATTTTTGTAGCGTTCATCAATGCCCAAAATTAGATATTATTTTAAAGCACGACACAACAGCTCAGGCTGAACCCGGTCGAATTGTCAAAGTAAGCGTAAAAGTTTGTTTCAAATAACTCTGATGGCGGGAAAATGTTGTAAACAAATAGATGTTATTTCACTGATATTATGCCACTTAAAAAACAAAACCGCTGTCTTCAACAGCAACAAACCGCGCTTGATCGCTAAACCGCATCGGATTAAATTGTATTTTTGAACCCATGAAATATAACAATTATGGTTAAAATTTTCCAACCTGGCACAATCGCAATCCTTCTGTTGATGGTGTTAAATGTGTTGAATAACCATGAGCTTCGCGCACAAAAAACAGCCTCAGTCGAGAATGATTGGATAGAACATTTAAAAACGGGCAATGCAAAAAAACTGAGCAGTCGTTTTAACGAGCTCATTTCTATTGAGTTAATAAATGAAAAAGGAAATTTTGGGAAAAGCCACGCGGTGATGTTGTTGTCCGATTTTTTTAAACAACATCCTGCGGACAGTATTGCCATTCGGCAAGAAGGCCGTGCAGGTGCCAACAACCATTTTTATATAGGAGATTATTTTACCCAAAAAACGGTGTTGCGTCTGTATGTGGTTTCCAACTTGAACCAACAAAACGAATTGATTCACATTTTCAATATTACACGTAAATGATTCAACAGCAATCACTTGATACGTTGATAAAGCTTGCCATTGAAGAAGATTTGGGCGATGGCGACCACACTTCCTTGGCAACCATTCCTGCCCAAGCCATAGGTAAAGCTAAGTTACTCGTAAAAGAACCTGGTATTATTGCAGGAATTGAAGTGGCAAAAACCGTTTTTAAACTGTATGACGCACAAATTGAATTTCGACCATTGTTGATTGATGGAACTGCTGTTGCCGTCGGCGATATCGCCTTTGAAGTCAGTGGTTCTGTCATATCCATCCTTTCGGCGGAGCGCCTCGTACTCAATTTCATGCAGCGCATGAGTGGCATTGCAACCCACACCCACCACTTGGTTTCACTTTTGGGCAGCCTCCCCACCCGACTGCTCGACACCAGAAAAACCACTCCCAATATGCGTATGTTCGAAAAGATGGCAGTGAAAATTGGTGGTGGTTACAACCATCGTTTTGGTCTTTTTGACATGATTTTGATTAAAAACAACCATGTTGACTTTGCCGGAAGCATCACTGCCGCAATTGAACGGACACAAACATACCTCAAAGAGCAAGGAAAGGAGCTGGCCATCGAGGTGGAAGTTAGGGATTTTAAAGAACTCAATGAGGTCCTACAATCAACAGGTATTCAACGTATTATGTTAGATAATTTTAGTCCTGAAGACCTTTCCCAAGCGGTGAAAATGATCAACGGCAAGGTAGAAACGGAGGCATCGGGCGGCATCACCGAAAACGATTTGGTGGCTTATGCCAAAACAGGTGTTGATTTTATTTCGGTAGGTGCGCTTACCCATCAGATCAAAAGCCTGGACATGAGTTTAAGAGCAGTCGTTTAATCTGTAAACGAATGATCAACAAGCATTAAACCAACAATTTACGAAATGGCTTTTCATAAAATCATACAAAAGAAAACGGCCAATCATTGAATGAAAATCATCAAGCCACATCATATTAGAAAATACATCCAACTTCGAGATAAAACCATCGCGGTTTTGCGCAAGGTGACCATCCCGGGATTTGATAATCTTCCACTTTATGATGTGCTTGAGTTTTTTATCAAAGGGTTATTTCAAGGAGCACTCTCGGTGCGGGCGGCAGCTATTGCTTTCAGTTTTTTTATGGCCATCTTTCCATTTATTTTGTTCATTTTTTCGCTGATTCCCTATATTCCTATTGAAAACTTTCAAGAGCAACTGATGGCACTCTTTTCTGAGATCATTCCGCCCGATACTTATGCCATGGTCGAAAAAACCATCTTCGAAATCGTAATGAAACAAAACTCAGGACTTTTGTCGCTCAGCTTTCTACTCACATTTATTTTCAGCACCAACGGTATTAGTGCAATCATTGATGGTT
>JADYZK010000088.1 GCA_020853175.1 Bacteroidales bacterium | reverse complement strand
GACTTCTCATAAGCACTTTCTTCACCCTCCCGTTCATCAATAGATGAAATCAAGACTTTACTGCTTACAATACCTATTTCATCCAAATACTCTTTGTATTTAATCGCATTCACCTTTTTATCGCAAACCAACTGACCTTTAAATGGTGTTTTACCTTGCCAGTTGTCACGGAAATGATAGCTAATGTCCCAAGCAATCATTCTCATTTTTTGCTCGGCTGAATTTAAGTGGTCGTAACGAGCAAATTTTTTCTTGATGTCAACTTTTTGGTATTCGGTTAATGGCTCTGAAACCATTCCGAAAAAAGTATCAATCGGACTTGCATTCACATCTTGCAATGCCAAACGACCTTCATACAACAATGGAACAACTGCTTTGTCTTTCACAGCCTGGTCAACGGTGTAAGCATCAATAACACCACCAAACTTTGCTGCGGTGCTTTTGTCTTTCTTGAAAAGCGGTGTTCCGGTCATCGCAATGAAACATGCATTAGGCAATGTTTTCTGCATGTCCACATTGAAAGTTCCGTGTTGGGTGCGGTGACCTTCATCCACCAGAACAAAGATGTCGTGGCTTTCTAACGGTTGATTGATTTTCTTTACTGCTGCCACAAATTTGTTGATGATGGTGGTAACCACTGCATCGCTTTTGCTTTCCAGTAATTCTACCAATCGTTGACCTGTGGTGGCGTTTTCTACAAACTTGCCACACTTCCTGAATGTACTGGTAATTTGATTATCCAAATCGGTTCTGTCTGTTACCAATACTATTTTGGGATTGCGAATACTCGGTTCCATGGCAATGGCTTGAGCCAGCATAACCATCGTTAATGACTTTCCACTTCCTTGTGTATGCCATATTACACCGCCTTTGCGTTTTCCATTTTCAACATGTTTAATGCGTTGCATGGATTTTTTGATGGCGAAAAACTGTTGATAACGGGTAATTTTTTTAACTCCATTTTCAAACAAAATAAAGTTGAAGGCTAAATCCATTAGTCTTTCGGGGCGGCATAGGCTATACAAATACTCATCCTGAACAGTTGGTTGTATTTCTTCCTTGTTTAAATCATCGAAATAATTCCTGACATATTTAAATCGGTCAGCAAACAATTCATCCGTTTGTTTTTGAGATAATGGTTTATTCTTTAACTCTTTTAATTTGGATTTATATTCTGCTTCCTCTTTATCACTGCTAAACTTTTCAACCCATTTTGCGAAAAATTCGGGTTTTGTATCATTACTGCCGTAAACTGCATCATTGGAAGAAATACAAAGCAGTAATTGAGAGTAAACATACAAACTCCTAATGCCATCTTCCTGCTGATTCCTTAGGGTTTGACTGATAGCCTGTTTTAGTGGCTCTTTCATGTCAGGGCGTTTGCACTCGATGATGCAAAGCGGAATACCATTGACAAATAACACCAAATCGGGGCGGTAATGCTCTTTGCTGGTGCTTCGCATCACGCTGAATTCTTCGGTTACATGAAACACATTGTTACCAATGTTTTTCCAGTCGATGTATTGAAGCGTAAAACTTTTTTTATCGCCATCTACACTTTGCTCCAAAGCCTGACCTAAAGTGAGCAGGTTGTATGCTTTTTCACTGGCTGCAATGTAGCCTTCGTTCATGGGTAGGTTTTTCAATGCCAATATGCCCCGTTCTATATTTTCATCTGTGAAAATGCTGGTTTTGGTGGCACTTACCCTGATGCTGTTGATTTCCTTCAGTTGTTTCCGCAATACGTCTTCCAGCAGCACATTGGTGGTCTTGCTACCTCTTTGCCTGTCGGCTTCTGCCGGACTTAAATAGGTATAACCCAAATTCACCAACATTTGCAATGCCGGAATCTGGCTGATGTGGTCTTCTTTCAAACTTGGTGTTTCCATTATTTTTTCATTTTTAGAGAACCGGATGCCCGATACAGAGAATTGAATTTGCCCGGTGCCGAAACCAATACAAAGAATCCGGATCCCGATACAGAGAATTGAAACTCAGGCAGGCATCGTTCTAAGGTGCTGATATTCAGCATGTTTAAGTGTTTGCGTATTACTTGCACTATCTCTAGTAGCTGCAATACAAAGAATAGCACCTGCGCTTTTAGCATCTTCTTTAGCTCATTTAACTTTAGCATACAGAGAATCATTAACGGCATATAGACAATTAGCTGCTTATTCATATTTACCTCTTAGTTCTGTTATAACTGCACTTAGTAAAACATCACCTCTTAAATCAGCATACTTGTCAGCAATAGAATATCGGGCACCCTTTATCTTTCCTTCTACTTTTAGCACCTCATCTTCCATAAGTTTCATCTTTAAATAGTTTATCTGATTTCTTGACAGTGAGTCTTTCAGTAAATCTTCTAAATCGCCAATCTTCAAAGCGTTTCCTTGCAATGCCAGCAGAATGAGTTCTATCTCTTTCACTAAATACCTTTTGCCAATCTTCAAACCATCATTTACCAATGCATGGTATTCTTGCGATAAAGTATAGCGATTGGTATGTCCTGAAATTTTTTCGATTAGCCCCGATTTTTCTAACTGGCCTACAATTTCGGCTTTCAGGTTTTGGAATATGCCGTTCCGTATTTTGCAAAGCGTAATAATTTGCTCAACGCCCAACTTGGGTTCTTTCTCGCTGTTTTGATATTGACTTACGAAAACATGAAATGCCTTGTCAATAATTTCAGTTCGTAGGGTAAGCGAAACCTGAAACATATCCGAATTCTTATAATCAGGTTCGGCTTTGCCTTCGGATAGTGTGATGGAGAATATCTTATCTACTCCCTGACCACTGCGTTCCACTAATCCGGTCTTTTCTAAAATCTCTGTCATTAAGCGACTTCTGGGTGTGCTGCTTATGGTAAGAATATTTTCAATGGTTACGCCTTTGGGGAAACCGCCTGGGTTGGTAATGATAATTTTGTTGGGATATTGCTTAACAACTGCTTCGCTGGTAATGGTATAATCTCGGTGGGCAATGGCATTGAGAACGGCTTCACGAATCACTTCTTCGTTAAAACCATACAAATCAAAAATATAAGCTCCCGATTGTATAGGGTATTTCTTGTTGAGTGTAGGTTGATTAATGAGTTTCCAAATGCTGTCTATAGCAATAAATAATGGTTCATCAATTACCTCACGGCTATCGTGGTGAATTTGTGCTTCACTGTTGCGAAATTCCCAAATGGTTTTGCTTTGTGGAAGCTTAGCATGAATGACTTCTTTTTTAGCCAATAAAATCAAGGCTGCATAGGTGAGCTTACCATTGTCAAGCAATTTTAAATCGGTTAAAACCTGCTCGGTGCTGAGTTGCAAAAAGCCCGGATTCTTTTGTTTACGGGCATAACTTTCTTTCATTTTTTTGATGGCCGATTCGTCCAAATCGGCTATGCCGATGCCTTCGCAAAATTTGGCGGAGAAATCGGGTTCTTGTTCTGAAAGTATGGCAAACATTTCTTCATCACTCATATTGCGTAAACTTTCACCAACCCTCATCAATGGCACTCCTTCAAACTTCATCATCTTGCCAACAGGCCTTGTTGGAATATGAGCAATTAAAACCCGCAATCCATTTTCATAGAGTTCTTCCATGCGAACCCTGATGCCCAATCGGCTGTAGGTTTCATCTTCCAATGCTCCAATTTTACCATGTGCAAAATCGCTACCGACAACATCGTGTGGGGCTTTATCTGCCATGCCTAAAACCAACATGCCGCCACCTTCGTTGGCGAATGCGACCACATAACCTAAAAAGCACCTGCGTCTTTCTTCTTGTTCTTTATGTTCGCTTCCGGCATATGAGAAGTTGTGAGTGGCTGCTTTAAATTCAACCTTGTCTTCACTTTCCTTAAGCTGTTTTAATTCTGCTATTGTCATAGGCATTGTATTATTCGTTTTTGTACAATAAAGCCAGCCACTTTATTGTGCAGATTTTGCTTTATTATCTCTTTTTATCCTTTGGCGGATTTGGGTCATTTCCATAACTATTTGGATTCTGAATCTTTCCATCTTTTCCGTGTGGAATGAGTTCAGATTTTTCCTGTTTTGCCTTTTCTCGGCTCCAGTCCATCGCTTCCTTTTTGGTTTCAAAATGCTTGGAAGCTCTTTCTGCATTTTCTCTTTTTGAATCCCAACCGCCTTTTTCGGAGTTAGGAACTACATGTCGTTCTTTTCGTGGCATATGATTCTTATTTTATTTTCCTTAAGCTTTCAGGCAAAAACTTATCGATCTCTTCATCAGAAAACGTAAACTCTTCATTTTCTTTAAGAGCCTTAGAAGCGATTTGATATGCTTTGTTTATTGTTTTGGGTGCTCCTCTGTATGTATTTACGAGACGTGCATTTAGTTCGTCTCTTTTTGTTTGAAAATGTTCAATTGGTTTATTTCCAATTTTAATATCCACTAATAGAGATAAAAGTTCTTCTCTAATCTCTAAAACATCAAGTGCAGCTTGTTTATGTTTTTCAGCCAGAGCTAAAAGGTTAAAATCTTTTGAATACAATGATAGGCAAAGGAGTATTGTCGAGAAAAGAGCAGCTAAAAACTGAAATAAACATCCATCACCAAAGATTATGACCAAAATACTTGTTGTAGTTAACGCGGACAAGAATATCTCAATTATTTTAAGACAATCACTCCGGTCTTTAAGCAAATCGGCACATTTTTCATGTGTCTTGTGTGTGTAGACTACCCTTCCATATATTTCTCTTACTTGTGATTCTATCATTTTTTCTTGTTCTCTCATGATTCTTCTATTTAACTATCCTGAAATTGGTACATCGATTATATCTCTAGCTACAACTACATTATTTTTAATAATATAGCACTCCACAAAGTGGCTGCCTTTAAAATTTGTACTTTCTTTTCTTTCCTGATTACCTAAATCATCTAAAATCTGACCACGTAGGCAATCTCGTCTAATAGCCTGTTCGCCTCTATTAGTTACTTTCCATTTTATTTCATACGGAGGCGGAACATCGATTCTTTCAATATAAAATCTTAGGGATTTATTCGGTAACAATCTGATTTTTTTCAATAGGTATTCTCTTAGAGAACCTTCACGGAATCCACTTTGCTTTATATCGCAATCTATTTTCAAATCATACCTAATATCAACTGGGTAGTATGATTCAATAAATTCTTCAGTGTTTCTATAGCTTTCATTAAGAGACTTAGCCTCATTTTCTTCATTTACATATTTAGGAAAATCATTTCCAAATATATCCCTCCATTTGTTGTGTTTTATTCTATCAGAACTCCCATAAATAGCTTCAATTGCTAAATCGTATGCTTTCTTAGCTTTTCTTTTGAATGATTTTTTAACCTTAACTCTTTGTTTACTTCCTAAAGCTCCATATTCTTTTTGGTCCTTTGGTTGATCATATAAATATTTGAAAAAGTCCCTACACATTTCATCGTAACAAGCAAAACTTTTAACATCATAAACAGTAGTTGATTTCAAAAAATTATAAGCTAAAGTATCTATTAATAGGCCTCCCATGTAAACACCATGTTTATTCTTCCATGCTCTTGCCATTTTGCAAAGTCGTCTTAGATTTTTATTCTTATTATCTTCAAATTCAACCATGGCATCCATTTCCTTTCTTGGTTTTGTAGTTTTCCAAGCCCCATCTCCATAAGTGTCGGGATATCTATAATCTTGTTCATCTATTTCAAATACAGGTTGAACATCAATGTGTGCATCTGTAAAATTAACAGTTACAACACATCTATCTACTTTGATGTCTGAACTAGAGTAAGTATTGGATATCGCTGATTTTGTGTCTTGCAACAATTTCGTTTGACCTCCTGCTTTATTATAGACATCCCATTTTGAAGTCGGCAAAATAAAAATCATATCTAAATCTGAAATTCCATTAATACCAGTGTACCTGCCGTAAGATCCAACTTGTAGACTGTTAGCTGTTTTGGAATCGGTATCACGAAACTCTTGATTCAAAGATTTAGTAATGCGTCCATAGCGATAAGATATGTCCTCGGCTTTTTCATCACTAATTTTTATGTTAGTTAGAAATTCTTTAAATATTTCTGATGTGTTCATAAATTTATTAGTTATTTATTTTCAACCTCACCTTCCCCGTCAGCAACACTTGCATCAATCCCTTTTTCTGCTCCCTCAATTTCTCTGCTTTGGCTTTGAGCAGGCTGATTTCTTTATCTGCTGATTGTAGCACTTGGGCTATTGCGGTTTGTTCTTTGTAGTCGGGCAATAAAAATTCAAGTTTTATGAAATCTGATTTGCTCATTACTCGGTTTCTGCCAGCACCTCCGGGAGAAATCATTTCAAGCATGAATTTCATTCTTGGTTGAAGAATGTAAAACCTAAAAAAGTCCGGATGTCCTTTTCCTTCAATAAATGTATATGTTGGAAAGCGATGTGACGCTAATGCTCCATCATCTTCAGGACGAACAATGGCAATGGCTTGTTCCCATGCAAAAGTGATGTTGACAATTAAATCGTTTGGACGAACAACATAGAATTTATCCATGCTATTTTTCTCAGGTTGCTCATCGTGTTTTAAGAAAGTTCCTTTTCCATGACTTCTCAAACCAATCCCTAAATAAGGTACATCTGGCTTTGGAACTTCTCTCACAACAGGTTTTATGAAGTTTTCTAATGGTTGTATTTTCCATTTCGTATTCTCAAACCCTTTCAAGCGTTTCTTCCCCGTAAGCAATTGCTGCATGAGCCATTTTTTGCGGAGTTCTTTTTGGGCTATTAGTTTTTCGGTAGTGTGTATGGCGGCATCTGCCGTGCTGAGCACTTGGGCTATGGCTTTTTGCTCAGGGAGTGGGGGGAGCGGGATTTTTACTTTTGATAAATCACTCGAATAAATGTGAACAACAGAGTTACCTTGCCCTAAAACTCGCTTTTGCCTTTTAACAAAATCTGTTTCCAAGGCATAAGAAAGACACTCTGGATTGATATTTTTTTTCGTTGAAAGAATAATTACATCACCACCTGCATACGCTTTATCTGTGCCAACATAAGCTACAGCTTTTCCAATTTCTTCAACCGTTTCACCCGAGCCAGCAAATAGAATATCCCCGTTCTGTATTTCCTTACTTTCATTGGCAACATCATCGCTAATGAACGATTTGAATTTCTTAATAATAAAATCATGTGTTGTATAAATTTCTCCGTAGCGTACACATGGTAATCCTTCTGATATCACCTGCTCCTTCAAAATTCCTTTTCCTTTTGAAAATGTACCCAATTCACCCAAATTGGCAACACTCCATCCCTTTGGAATTTCAGTATTGTAAAAAGCTTTGGTATTTTTCGTTTCTGCCATCATTTTTTCTTTTTAGGTGTTTTTAATGGCTTCGTCTCTTTAGCTTTTTCCAGCTTTTTAATGCTATCGGCTACGGGCAACTTTTCTGGCATGGTGCCACCTATTTCTTCAATGGTTTTGCGTACTTTTTTGCCTATTTCGTAGTGGGTTTTATTGGCTTGTTGTTTGCCTTTGATGTTGTCTCTCCTAAGCTTTTCTTCGGTTTGCGTAGCTCGGAACAGGTTTGCTGCCAATTCGGTACTGCCCATGTGGTCGAGTATGTTTTGACTTTTTTTCAAGCCTTTGTTTTTGTGGATTCCCTTGGCATCCAACCCTCCATATAAACCCATATAGCCATGGTTTTGAAAGATGGCATAATCGACAGGTTCGATTACTCCGGCACCTTTGGCAGCATCGGCCAATTGAATGTTGTGCCGTTTCATTTCTTCCCGCAAAAACAAGCGTTTTTCATCTTCAGATGCTAAGCGGTTGTATTCTTCCATCTGCCTGATTTCCTGCAAACGGGTTTGCACCGCAAAATAGGTTTGTCCTTGTGCTACCACTTCCTTGCTTGGGTCAGCATTTTGCACTATCAGATAACAAGCGTAACGAGAGAGTTTTACTCCGTCTTCCATGGGGCGTTTTGCTCCAGAGCCTATATCAACCATTTCGAGGAAGTCCTCGAAATGGTCTTCAATGCGTTGTTCACTATTAACACAAGCTTCTTTGGCCTTTTCAATTACAGGTTTAAAATGGCGGTATTCGGAATACTCCAATATCTTACCCAATTGCCTTGCTGACCACCACTCATTGCCTTCATGGTCAATTTGTTTGATTTGCTCAAACACCGTTTTATGTTGATTTGATAATTCTTTTGCCATAGTTAATTCAATAATTCTTTTAGATAAACCTCAATTTCACTCTGCACCTTCACCAATTCCCCTTCCAGTTGCTCAATCTCCTTTTGCACTGCAGTAATATCCACTTCGGCTTCTTCTTCAAAGGTGTCCACATAGCGGGGTATGTTCAGGTTATAGTCGTTTTCCTGTATTTCTTCGGGTGTGGCTACATAGCTGTATTTATCTTCCACCACACCGGGTTTGCTTTTGCCAGCAGCAAAATCACGGTAAGTGTTTACAATGTATTCAATATCGCTTGCCCGCAGCTTGTTTTGGTTTTTGGCACTTTCGTAGTGTTTGCTGGCATCAATAAACAATACATTGTTGCTGCTTTTTTGCTTGTTAAACACCAGGATAGCAGCCGGTATGCCGGTACCAAAAAATAAGTTGGCTGGTAAGCCAATTACGGCTTCCAACAAATTTTCTTCAATGGTTTTTTGTCTTATTTTTCCTTCGCTGCTGCCACGGAACAATACCCCGTGAGGCACTACTACACCCGCTTTTCCGTGTTCGTTCAGTGTTTCAATCATGTGACTGATAAATGCCCAGTCACCTTTACTTTTAGGTGGTACACCTCTCCAAAAACGGTTGTATTTATCGCTTTCAGGGTCATAGCTCACCGTGGTTTTTTCGCCATCCTTGTCTTCTACCTTGCCCCATTTGTCTAAAGAGAAGGGTGGATTTGCCACAACCGTATCAAACTTCATCAAGGTATCGCCTTCTTTCAGTTTGGGGTTGCGAATGGTGTCGCCCCAGCGGATAGTAGCATTGTCAAAGCCATGCAAAAACATATTCATCACCGCCAATGCCCAGGTACTGCCGTTGGCTTCTTGTCCGTACAACGAGAAATTATCGGATCCTACTTCTTCACCTGCTTTAATTAAAAGTGAAGCAGAACCACAAGTTGGGTCGCAAATACGTGAGCCCGGTTTGCTTTTGGTGAGTTTAGCAATAAGCGTAGAAACTTCTTTTGGCGTAAAAAATTCACCTGCTTTTTTTCCGGCATCGCTGGCAAAGTTTTCAATCAGAAACATGTAAGCCCCTCCAATAATGTCGTTGCCATCCAAATGCGAAGGACGCAAATCCAGTTTGTCGGATTTGAAGTCAATAAGCAAGGTTTTCAATCGGGTGTTTTTATCCTTGGGCTCACCCAGCTTGCTGCTGTTAAAGTCAATGTTTTGGAAAATACCTGCACCATCTTCGCTGTAAAGCTTTTCACGGTTGGCTTCTTCCAGGTCTTCAAGAGCTACATCTATCAGCTCACCAATATTGGTTTCGTTTCGGTGCTCAAATAAAAACTTGAAAT
>JADYZK010000087.1 GCA_020853175.1 Bacteroidales bacterium | reverse complement strand
GTTTCTTCTTGAAGAGATCGGGGGATTTTCTATGTGCAACTCAGCTATAAATGATTACTTTTGATGAGCCTATTGACAAAATTGATAGATTCAAACAAGACTAAAACTTTAATCTAAATTATACACTATGTCCATATTTTGGAATAAATTCCAAATAATGGTTTTTAGAAAAAAGAAAGAGATTTATAATCAAATCAATATCAATGATTTATATATTTATTAGGTTTGGCATCATTTTGGAATAAGTAGATAAAACGAAAATATTATGAAAAAGATCACATTATTACTGACCCTAGGATTGGCACTCGCATTTACATCATGTAAAAAAGACAAGGTAGAAGATCCTATCAGCAAACCCAACACCATGGAAGAACTGCAAATTCCGGCAAGTTTTAACTGGAAAACCACGAAAGACATCAGCCTTACCCTCAGTGGAAATGCAAATGGATTGGTTGAGGTGACTAACTCAGCAGGTGTGGCTTACCAAAAAGCTTACCTCAGCAGCGGTGTAGCCTACACCATGAAGGTGACCGTGCCCAGTTACGAAAAAACTGTTCAACTGAGATTCCTCGGCCAAACTGCAAATTTGGAATTGACAGCCGATGTTATGCAGTACCAATTCAACTAATCCTCGAAAAAGATTATTACACTTGATATTCGATCTTGGTTGTAGGTAAAAATGATGGCCTGATTGAAACAGCAATTAAAAAGAATATGTTGCACCCGAAGCATTTAAATGAATGCTTCGGGTGTTGTCGTTTTTGCCCTTCTGCAAAACGACAAAAATCTTTTCCCCCATTTCTGCTCACCACCATATAGAAATGGTCTTCCTATACCCATCACCTCTTACAGCACAAAAAATGATAGAAACCTTAAATGCGTCGCCGCTTGTAATGATGGCATTTTTAAACCTTTTGATTGCAACAGCAAATAAAAACTTATAATGTTGTCATAAGTGTCTAACTTATAGTTACATTTGTGTGCAGTTTATTCAACATCACCAAGAAAAACTCCTTTAAAGTCTAAAAAAAGCTACCCTTCCCCCAATGATCGTGATGTTACAACTATTAAAGAGTATTCATGAAAGGTTTCGTTACGATAGATTTTTGTCCGATTTTTGGAATTAATTCCGATTTTAAACGCGCGTTTTATTTTCAAGTATTTTTATAACTATTTATCTATCAGCATTTTAAGTTCTTTTCATTTTTTGGCACGATATTAGAATTAACCAAATTGAAAATATAATTACAATGAAAAAGACCACCTTACTGATCGCACTCGGATTCATTTTGTTCATGAGTTCTTGTAAAAAGGATACGCCTCAACAACCTGACAACAAACCAACTACCATGGAGGAACTGCAGGTTCCCGCCAGCTTCAATTGGAAAACCACTTCTGATTTCAGCTTAACCCTCACCGCCACCGCAAATGGAATAGTGGAGGTGAACAACGCCAATGGCGCCACCTATCAAAAAGCCTATCTCACAGCCGGGATACCTTATACAATGAAGGTTGTCGTTCCATCTTATGAAAAGAGTGTTATTTTAAAATTTGGGGGTCAAACTACAGTGCTGAACCTCACTGCCACCAGCATGTCTGTTGACCTTCCATAAATCGAATCAAACCAAAAAAAATAAACTGAAATGAAAACACAAAAAATTGAACAATTTCATCAAGACAAAAAGTTCAAAAGTTCTCTTTTGGCTTCAGTACTCTTGTTGACTGTTATGCTTTTTTCCGGAATGAACCTTAGGGCGCAGTCCTCTTTTATCCTCAACCTTCAAGGTGAAACTTTGAGTTTTACCAATGCGCAACGCACCATTGTTACCAATACCGGCAACGGCGGCACCAACGCCGGATCAGTGCATAAATACAGCAATGTAATCACCAAAGATGGTATTGTGGTGTATGCTTTAATGAAGATTGCAGAAAAAGTGAATGCCAATATTACCAACTTCGATGACGATGCCATAACCGGCGAATCAACACGTTTTCAACCGCGGATAGGAGCTACAAAGAACAGCGGAGGATACGTAGTATATGAGTTAGAGTTTTTTAATACGGCTGACAACGAATCCGTATTCGTGTTCAACTACAACCTTACTGCCATTGACATTGATGGTAACGGCGACAACAGAGAATATGTTGAAGTGGGAGGCTATACTTCATACGCTGTGAATAACCCAACAGGTCTCACTGTTAGCACGAACAATTCCACAGGAAGAACCAAGTTTTATGGCATCAGCTACAGCCTAAATGGCGTAACTTTTGACAACAGTGCCGCCTTTATTGCCAACTACCTGAATGCAAACAATAAAATCTCATTTGCTTTGGGACAAAGCGGTAAAAACGACGAACGTTTCTATTCCGTTCAAATTGGCATTGCAGGAGGTGTGTTTTCCAATCCAGTGATTGTAAACAACCCGCTTCCTGTTGCTATTGATGACGTGGGAACACCCGTGAACAGCAGCACAGGCGGAACAGCAGTGAACAATGTTCTTGACAATGACCTTTATGATGGAAAACTACAAAGGATTACAGTCTGACTCTTAGCGCCAATTCAAATGGTATTGCTGAAGTAAATAACACCTCCGGCATATCTTACCAAAAGGCCTATCTGTCTACCGGACAAGCCTATACAATGAAACTCACTGTTCCAGCTTACGAAAAAATTGTGATTGTTAAATTCAATGGTGAGCAAAAAACGATTGAACTTACATCACTTGCAGCAACAATACAGTTTTAAATCTGAATACCATGAGCCTTTACCCATCATTTAAATTAGCATCAAAAACGACAGGATTTATTATCATAATGATTCTTCTTGTTGGAAGTTGGAAAATTGGTTTTGGTCAACATGATAATGCTCATAAGCTAGATTACAAGCAACGTGAGATTAAAAAGAATGAAATAATTCAAACGTTAAAGGCCTTTAAGCCAAACGATCAAACTGCAGTTCTGGAGTTGAAAGAAACAGAAATTGATGATCAAACGATTAAAAAATCAATCAGAGTAATTGGTGAAGGGTTTCTTCAGCTTAATAAAGCAACCTGGATATATTTTGTTAGTTTTTCATCACATAAAGATTCAAATATTGGTGACATGACACTAGCCATTGATCATATAGGCAATATGTATCAGAATGACGGTCATGTTTGTGGTGGTATTATTCACTTTGAGACCTTTGACAGATCAGCGATTAAAAATCCCGAGCATTTTTTTCAACTATTCAAAAGTGATACTGACGACCTTGGATGGAGTAAAATTTATTAAAATATTCTTGAGAATTGTTAAATAATTAGAAATCATTCTAAAAACAAAATTATTTGTCTAAAAATGAGATTTTTTAAACAAAAAATATTTTCAAATAATTATGCAAATAACTGATTTATAATACTAAAGATAAGCAGGCATAATTTATGGTAACTATTAAAAAAAACATGACTATGAAAAATTTATTTATCTTTATTATTCTATCGGTTGTTTTTTTCTCATGCAGAAAAGACACGCCACAGCCAGACACAACCCCTGATAAAATGGAAGAATTGGTTGTACCAGACAACTTTAACTGGAAAACTACAAAAAGTTTTCAACTGGAGCTTACAGGATCATCTTCAGGAATTGCAATTGTAGCAAACCAGGATGGCATACCTTACCAAAAAGCATATCTTTCGACTAATCTGGCTTATATGATGAAAATTACAGTACCTGCTTATGAACAAAATATCCGCTTGTTATTTGCTGGTAAAGATGTTACGCTTGAATTAACAGGTGAAAACTTATCCTACAGGTTTCAATAACACACATTCTATCTAAAAAATAATAACCATGAAAAATAACCTACGTTCCATTTTTAGAACCAGCTTCTTGATGGTTCTGATGACGTTGCTCATTGAAAGCGTAACTGCTCAAAATGAAACCTTTATTAGTGGCGCATATATCATTGATATGGGGCAGTCCTCTCAAACAGTAGCAAAAGGACTAAAACCATATGGTCTGGTTTATACATTGCTTAAAGACCATCAGGTACCAGTACGCTGGGCAATTAATCCCTCCAAAGTTAAAGACGGTGTTGACTTTACAGTGAATTCCAAAGATTATAAGGGCGGATCGTTCATTATTCCTGCAGAGTATATTAACGCCACTGTTTTAGCCAAAATTAATACCTGGAAATCAAAAGGTGTAGTTGTTGATGGACCTATCAATACCAGCTTTACTGCGCCGGTTTATAAAGAATTATCGAGTTGGCCAAATGCCGTTCTTGATGAGGATAACGGAAACATTGTTAAAGATTATTACACTCGTGCCGAAATCCCTACATCATCCTACACACTTGCCGGAAATCCAACAATGCTCGATGGCTGCGACGATATTTATGTTTTACCCCATGCCGACCCACATCAATGGGTAAGCAGTTGGAAAACGGCATTGGATAACTATATCAAAAGCGGTGGATACTTGTGGGCAGCCTGTCATGCTGTAAGTGCACTTGAGGCAAATACCCCCACCTACCTTGGATTTAAGTACTTATCAACCAACGGATTAATACCATGGGGAAGTCACAATGATGGTACACCAGCATCTTATGTTTACAATCCATCATATGCCGGGGATCCTATTATGCAATTTATGGGCACACTCAATGCTGCAACTACCAATGGATCGGAACAAATTTATATTCCATACAAAGGTACAAGTGACTGGCGCCCTACCACAAGTGTAGCTGTTTATCAACCTTCTCATAGTCAGGCAGACCCTAATGAAGCTGCTGTTGTTGCTTATGGTCATGCATATGGCAATTCAAATTATGGTATGGTAATGTATGAAGCTGGTCATGATCATGATGGGACTGCAGCCGCCAATATTGCTGCAATGAGGGCTTACTTTAATTTTATTCTGTTAGCTGGCGTAAATAAAGAAATCGAAGTTACTAACAACATTCCAGAAACTGTATATTCTGGTTCAACACTTAATCTTTCTGCTTCTGTCACAGGAGGAAATAGTCCATATACTTACCTCTGGTCAAGCTCTTGTGCAGGTGGATCATTTTCAAACACAACTGGCTCAAGTACAACCTACACGGCTCCAAGTGTAACAACCCTTACTAATTGTGTTATTTCAGTTGTTGTAACTGATAACTGCGGTAGATTTAGTATCTCATCAGAAACTGTAGTTGTGATGCCTCCTCAGGCTGACCTAATGGTAGTTAAGACTGTTAGTAATTCAGCCCCTGTTGTTGGAACGAATGTAACATTCACGATTACAGCAACTAACAATGGACAGAACAATGCAACAGGTGTTGTTGTAAATGATGTTTTACCCTCCGGTTATACCTTTGTAAGTGCAACACCTTCAACTGGTTCATGGTCTGCTCCAAACTGGACCATTGGAAACCTTGCTAACGGAGCCTCAGCAACCTTAGCTATTATTGCAACTGTAAAAACAACCGGGAACTATGCCAATACTGCTACAATAAGCGGCACTCTAACAGACCCTACTCCAGGAAACAACTCCAGTACCGTAACACCCGTTCCGGTTTCAGCAGCTGATTTAGCCGTTGTAAAAACTGCCAGCAGTGCTACTCCTGCTGTAGGCAGCAATGTTACTTTTACCATTACTGCTACCAACAACGGGCCATTAGCTGCCACAGGGGTGAAAGTTGTCGACAATCTTCCTTCAGGATATACTTTTGTGAGCGCAACACCTTCAACAGGCACCTGGAGTGCTCCCAATTGGAACATTGGCAATTTGGCACTCAACGCCAGTGCCACACTCACCGTTGTTGCCACTGTTAAATCTACCGGAGTGTATGCCAATACGGCTACCATTTCGGGAAACCAAACTGACCCTACGCCAACTAACAACAGCAGCACCTCCACACCTGTGCCTACAGCTGCTACCGATCTTGCAATCACCAAAACAGTGAGCAATGCTGCTCCTGTTGTGGGATCAAATGTTACATTTACCCTTTCGGTTGTTAATAATGGTCCCAGCGCGGCAACAGCAGTAATAGTCAACGACGTATTACCCGCTGGATATACCTTTGTGAGCGCAACACCATCAGGCTCTTGGACTGCTCCCAATTGGACAATCGGCAATTTGGCCAATGGCGGAACAGCATCCCTTGCTATTGTTGCTACTGTAAATGCTACCGGCCCTTATGCCAACACGGCAACAGTTAGTGGCGGTCAAACCGACCCCACACCCGGCAACAACAGCAGCACAGTAACTCCAGTTCCTGTTGGTGCGGCTGATCTTTCCATTACAAAGACGGTCAACAATGCCTCACCCAGTGTTGGAACAAACGTCACCTTCACCCTCACGGCTAAAAATAACGGCCCCAGTGCAGCCACCGGAGTAAATGTAAACGATGTTTTACCATCAGGATATAGCTTTGTAAGTGCCACACCTTCAGCAGGTTCATGGTCTGTTCCCAACTGGACAATTGGCAACTTGGCCAATAATGCAACTGTTACTTTGAGTATTGTTGCTACAGTTCAAGCTACAGGAAGTTATGAAAATACGGCAACCATCACTGGCAACCAAACCGATCCGGTTACAACCAACAACAGCAGCACTGCTACCGTAACGCCTTCAGCCGTTGCTGACTTACAAGTTACAAAAACAGTCAACAATACCACTCCTGACGTTGGTTCAACAGTAACCTTTACCATTACTGCCAAAAACAATGGCCCAAGTGCCGCCACTGGAGTGAATGTAAACGATGTTTTACCCGCAGGATTCACCCTCACCGGTGCAACTGCAAGTGCCGGAACATGGACCTCACCCAATTGGAGCATCGGTAACCTTGCTTTTAATGCTACCGCTACTTTGTCCATCACAGCCATGGTTAACGCCGCCGGACCTTATGTGAACACTGCAACCATTTCCGGTCAACAACCTGATCCTAATACCGCAAACAATACCTCAGCGGTAACTTGTGTTCCTGTTGCTAAGGCTGATCTTTCAGTTATTAAAACCGTTAGCAATGCCGCACCTGCTGTGGGAACCAATGTTACTTTCACCTTAACAGCCAAAAATAATGGTCCCAGCGCTGCCACCGGCGTAAACGTCAACGATGTTTTACCCTCAGGATATGCCTTTGTGAGTGCATCACCATCAGGCTCTTGGACTGCTCCCAATTGGACCATTGGCAACTTGGCCAATGGTGCTACCGTTACTTTAAATATTGTGGCAACCGTTTTGGCTACCGGAAGTTATGCTAATACGGCCACCATCAGCGGAACTACCTCAGACCCCAATAATGCCAACAACACCAGCACTGTTACACCCGTTCCGGCAGCATCGGCTGATGTGGCCATTGTGAAATCGGTGAACAACAACAATCCATCCGTTGGAAACAATGTAATTTTTACGCTCACAGCCACCAACAACGGCCCAAGCAATGCAGCCAATGTGGTAGTGAACGATGTTTTGCCGTCAGGTTACACCTTTGTAAATGCTAATCCTTCTTCTGGAACATGGGCAGCACCCAATTGGACAATCGGAACCTTAAACAATGGCGACACCAAAACGCTTACCATTGAAGCCAAAGTGAAGGCGACAGGTTCTTACACCAACACCGCAACCATCACCACTACTACCAATGATCCCATTGCTGGAAACAACACGAGTACAGTAACTCCGGGACCATCAGCGGCGGCCGACCTTAGCGTTGAAAAAACAGTGAGCAACGAAACACCTACCGTTGGCAACAATGTAACCTTTACGATTACTGCCACCAACAATGGCCCGAGCTCAGCCACCAATGTGAAGGTAAATGATATTTTACCTGCGGGATACACTTTCGTAAGCTTTAGTCCTTCAACAGCAAATTGGACGGCTCCCAACTGGACCATCGGCAATTTGGCCAATGGCGCAAGTGCCACCTTGAACATTGTAGCCAAAGTAAACGCCAGCGGATCTTATGTGAACACTGCTACCATTTCGGGAAGTGAAACCGATCCCAATATGGGAAACAATAGCAATTCAGCTACCTGTGTCCCGGTGTCTTCTGCAGACCTCTCTATCGTTAAAACCGTTGACAATGCAACTCCTACAGTAGGAAACAATGTCACATTTACCCTCACGGCTTCAAACATAGGCCCCAGCAATGCCACCAACGTGAAAGTTGTTGACCTGCTACCCGAAGGTTATGCCTATGTAAGTGCCACCACATCAACAGGAACGTGGGCTTCGCCCAACTGGACCATCGGCAACTTGAATTCAGGAAACACAGCTACTTTGATTATGATTGCCAAAGTAAATGTAACCGGACCGTATGCCAACACAGCCACCATCAGCGGTGACCAAACAGATCCTAACACTGACAACAATACCAGTACAATTACTCCCGGACCTGCAGCCTCTGCTGACCTTGGTGTGCTAAAAACCATTGACGTTACAACTCCAAAAGTAAATGATACCGTAACTTTCACCATTACTGCCACCAACTACGGCCTCAGCAATGCCACCCTTGTGAAGGTAACTGACGCTCTGCCAGTAGGTTATACATTTGTTAGTGCCACGACTTCCGTCGGAACTTGGGCAGCACCCACTTGGACAATTGGCAACTTAGCTAAAGACGCCAGTGCAACATTAATCCTGAAAGCTAAAGTGAAAGCTGACGGTCCTTATGCCAACACAGCTACCATTGACGGCAACGAAACTGATCCTGTGGAAGAAAACAACACTTCAACCGCAACCATCACTCCTGTTGCTTTAGTAGGCCCCGACGCCATCAATGACAATGCCTCAACCCTTGCCAACACTCCTGTTGATATCATGGTGTTATCGAACGATCAAATCGGCGATGCTGCCTTGAACCCAACTACTGTAACACTCATCGCGGCTACCGCACCCAATCCATCTACGGTGGGCGTCTTTACTGTTGATCCTGCTACAGGTGTGGTTACTTTTACCCCCGCACTCGGCTTCACTGGACCCGCTACCATCAACTACCAAGTGTGTGATTTGAACAACTTATGCGATATTGCCACAATAACAATAACAGTTGTTCCAGGTGCTGATATTTTATATCCTGCCACCGGTTTTGGAACCTTAGCTTTTGAAGATTTGTGGCCCGGCAAAGGCGACTATGATTTCAACGACCTTGTGTTGGATTATCAGTTCAAAGTAGTGATCAATGCTTACAACAAAGTTGAAAAAGTAACAGGAACCTTCATCATTAAGGCTTTTGGAGCCTCTTATGAAAACGGATTCGGATTCCAACTCAATGGAGCTATCAACAGCAGCGACCTTACAGTTACCGGATACGAGCTCAGCGAGAATTTCATTAGCCTCGAAGGTAACGGAACCGAAACCGGTCAATCCAAACCTACCATCATTGTATATGACAACGCCTTCAAACAAATGGAACACCCGGGCATCGGAATTGGTGTGAACACCACCCCAGGAGCACCTTATGTTACTCCGGATACTGTGGTCATTAACATTGTGCTAAAACCCAACACTTATTCAATCTCTGATTTGGATATAAGCAACTTCAATCCTTTCTTGATTGTCAATAAAGTTCGCAGCCACGAAGTGCATTTACCTTATTACCCACCAACCGACCTAGTTAATCCAGCGTTGTTTGGTCAGTATGAAGACAACAGCAATCCGGCCAGCAATAGATATTATGTTACTGACACCAATTTACCTTGGGCCATTAACATCTATGAAAAGTTTGATTATCCTCAGGAAAAACAAGAGATCATTTGGGCTCACCTCAAGTTTGCCGAATGGGCAACAAGTGGTGGAGTTCAGTTCCCCGACTGGTATAAAAACCTCACGGGATACCGCAACCAAAGCCTGATTTATCAAGTTCCTGCACAACCCAATCCATAATTGGTGTGAAATAAAAAAAGCCGCTTCAAAAAAATGAAGCGGCTTTTTTTATTTCGAAAAATTTGTTTTTAGTTCGGCATCAAAAACTGATCTCCCGTTTGATTGAGGAGATTTTTCTTGAAACTTTCATCATAACCCGGAAATTTTGGTGGCTCGGGATAGCCGTAAGGATTCCTTAAAAAACGTCCGTCTTTTTCTTGTTTTACATTACCATCCAAGTACTTAACAAGTAAAAATTCATTCAACTCTTTCCATCTTTTCACTGTATAGTCGCCCATATTGGCGCTATAATCGGTAAGAAAAGCAACGGCTACGGCAGGATCGTTTTCATAGAGCTTGAGGGCTGCGGCATCTACGGCCGGAGTGTAATCGCGGAATTTATTTTCCAATTCTTGTTGTACATTTTGAATATCGGGCATCACCCTATTGTAGAAAAGGTAAGCAAAATGAGCCACGCGGTTGAACACCCAAAAAGCTGCATTTTCTTCGTAGATAAGGATGTCGCCATAGCCTTCCGACCACGATTGTGGGACCCGCGTGATGGAGCTGTAAAAAGGAACATAAACGCTTGTGCCTGCATCGTCAACACCCATCCAAAAAATGCCGCCAATGGCGTTGGGCAACCACGACCGCATTTGAGCGATAAATGAAAAACCGGTTTGTTGCGTTGCTGTAACCCTTTCGTGAAAATATTCCTTATCATCGGTTTTCCAAGTGAGCGGCCTCCAACGGTAGGGCAATCCAAAAGGACCTGCACCCGCATCTTTCGACATATCGAGGTCGGTTCCTTGCAGATAATCGCGCTTAAACGACATCAGGTCTTGTGGCGTGAGCTTTCGGTTGGGTTTTATAAACAAAGGCATCCGTTGTGTATTTTCTTTGCCGGTGGCATACTCCCAATAGGCATCCATCTCGTCGTTCACATGATTGAACATGCTCCAAACTCGCAATTCGCAAAAGCGTACAGCACTAAAATCGAGCGGTGCATACACATCGCTGAAGCTGAAATCAGCATCATTTCCATCGAAATAACCTTTTTGACGGGCAAAACTGATCACGTCGTGGCTATAGATGACCCGAATATTTTCATTCGTTAGATTTTGCCAGTTTTGATCGCTCATGCTGG
>JADYZK010000086.1 GCA_020853175.1 Bacteroidales bacterium | reverse complement strand
GCGACTCTTTGAAGATGTTTTCAACAACTTGAGGAGCCACGTATTTACCGGTTGAGAGTTTGAAGATTTCCTTTTTGCGATCGGTAATTTTTAGGATTTTGAGGTCTTGCAGCTCGCCAATATCGCCAGTATGAAACCAGCCTTCGCTGTCAATCACTTCGGCGGTTTTTTCGGGATCTTTATAATAACCCATCATCAAGCTGGGGCCTTTCATCAATATTTCACCATCTTCGGCAATTTTTACCTGAACATTGTCGAGCAACGGGCCAACAGTTCCGAAGCGTAACAGCGGAAATTCGCCATGGTTCACTGCTATAACGGGCGAAGTTTCGGTGAGGCCGTATCCTTCTTGAATTTTAATGCCGGCACAACAGAACACCCTGGCCAAACGGGGTTGCAAGGCTGCGCCACCCGATACGATCAATTTAAGGTTTCCGCCCAAGGCTTCGCGCCATTTAGAATAAATGAGTTTGTCGGCAATTTTGCGTTTCATTTCATAAAGAGCGCCATTCGCGCCATTTAATTCGTATTTCAGCCCAATGTCAACAGCCCAAAAAAACAGTCCGCGTTTGATACCTTTCAGCTCCTTGCCTTTCAACAAAAGCTTGTCGAACAGCTTTTCAATCACCCGGGGCACCGAGGCAAAACCGTCGGGATTGACCTCGCGCAGGTTGTCGCCAATGGTTTCGGTGCTTTCGGCATAATACACCGAAACCCCTTGATGTTGAATCAGATAGTTGACCATGCGCTCAAAAACATGGCACAAGGGCAAAAAACTCAAAAATCGTCCGGTATGATCAATAGGTAAAATATGAAAGGTTGCGTTCACATTGGCCATAAAAGTGTCGTGGCTCAGCATCACGCCTTTGGAGCGACCGGTGGTGCCTGAGGTGTAAATAATCGAAACAAGATCATTAGGTTGGATGGCCTCACTGATGGTTTTAAGTTTTTCGGGTTGGATGTTTTTGGATCCAAGGTTGATGATCTCTTGCCAGTTGGCAGCTCCTTTCACCTGATCGAAGGTGAAAACTTTTTCAACCAAAGGTGATTTTTTTATCAGAGGATCAATCTTGTCATAAAAATCTTGGGAAGAAACAATCACAAAACGGGCATCGGAATGGGTGAGAATGTGAAGGTATTCTTCATCGCTGTTGTTGGGATAAACGGGCACGTGAACGGCACCCACTTGGCTCATTCCCATGTCAATGATGTTCCATTCGGGACGATTATTGGAAATGGTAAATATTTTATCGCCTTTTTGAATGCCCATCGCCATCAGTCCATAACTGAACAGATCAACCAAACGGCGGTATTCGGCGGTAGAAAATTTTTCCCATTTCCCGTTGCGTTTCACAGCGAGGGCATCCTCTTTGGGGTATTCGGCAAGCATTTTACCGACAATGTCGAAGGTTCTGAAAATTTCCATGGGGTGTTTTTTAGGGGTTTATGATTTAATTTTAAAAGTCCAGGTGATATGAAAACGCGCAACAACAGTGTTGGAGTTGTCCACGCCCTCAACGGTTGAATCATAAGTGATGGCTTGGCCTGTTTGCGAAGCTTGCGTGACAGCTTGTTGAAGCGCTACTTTTTCATTGCAGGAGAAAAAGATTTTTGATTTTGCTTTTTTTAAATATTCGGCTTGCATGGCGAGAACCAGCATAGAAACAGGAGCTGGTGATTTTTGCACGGCTTCGAGAGCCAAAAGCCCTGATGACAACTCGGCAGCCATGCTTAAAGGAGCAAAATAAATGGAACCGAACGGGTTTTTGTTGAGCCACTTAAATGGAACCGAAACAGTGGCACCAAGCTCATCAAAGCGTGTAACAGCAAGGCCTGCAACAAAAGCCATTGGTAATTTGGTGAGCATATACAAGTTCATCTTCAAGCGACTTGTAACCAGCGCGGCAAATGAATTGTCGGGTGTGTTGGTTGCTCTCATTGTTTCATCAGGGGTTAAACTTTGTTTGACAGGAAGTGAACCAAAGCCCACATCTATCATCTTAAAAAACCGGTGCTTTAAATTCAATCGCTCAGCCAGCGTAAAAATATGTAGAAATCTTCATATATCATATCAGAGAAGGTAACTTTTTGATGGACTTGCATTAAACTTCTTTTTTTGAGGCTTGAAAGGGCTCAAAAAATGAAGAAATTTTGCCAAGCATAGTGAAAAGGAAAGGTGCGAAATTCAATTGCTACCCTTCCTTTTCAAAGTTTCATTTAGCTTACGTATTTTCCAGTTTCAATCATCCTTTCAGCAATGCGGCGGCGGGCAGCTACGGTGTTGATCTGTTCCGATTTGGTAAAACGTTTCATGCCCATTAGCATGGCTTGTCGTTCGTCAGCCTTGGCAAAAGCGTTCACGGCATCGTTTCCGTGTTTGTGAATCAAAGCGGCTACATCATAAAAATAAACATCAGCCGTGTCTTTTAGCACATCAAGCGATTTATCAGGATGCGTCAATTGTTGTTTTTCGATGCGCAACAACATGGATTCGGCAGCGTAGGTGTAGCAAACCATATCGGCCAAATGCAGCATGATTTCTTGTTCATCGGCAAATTTGTCCATAAAGGTTTGCACGGCAGCCCCGGCCACCATCAGGATGGCTTTTTTGAAGTTGACGATCATTTTCTTCTTGCCCTCGAAGTAATCGGTGGTGGTGGAACCAAATTCGGGTATTCCCATCAGTTCTTTGGCTACGGCCATGGCGGGCCCGAGCAAATCAATTTCGCCTTTCATGGCTTTTTTGAGCAGCTCACCTACGATCACCATACGGTTGATTTCGTTGGTGCCCTCAAAGATGCGGTTGATGCGCGAATCGCGATAAGCACGTTCCACGGGCGTTTCGGCTGAATAGCCCATGCCACCATAGATTTGAACGCCTTCGTCAACAATATAATCAAGCACTTCGGAACCGAAAACTTTAGCGATGGAGGCTTCAATGGCGTATTGCCGCATGGCTTCAACCGAGGCTATTCCTTTGTCCATGCCGCCGCCAACAAGTGCTTCGGTGGCATCGTCAATGTTTTGACTGGCTCTGTAAGTTAACGATTCGGCGGCGTAGTTGCGGATGTTCATCTCGGCCAATTTGTGTTTAATGGCTCCAAAATTGGCAATGGCAGAGGTAAACTGTTTGCGTTCTTTTGCATAGGCCGTTGCATGTGCTATCACCCCTTTACCTGCGCCCACAGTGGCTCCCGACAGTTTAATGCGTCCGAGGTTGAGGATGTTGAGGGCAATTTTGAATCCGCCATTGCGCTCACCTAAGAGGTTTTCAGCAGGCACTTTCACGTCTTCAAAATAAATTTGAACGGTTGATGAACCTTTGATGCCCATTTTTTCTTCATCAGGACCTAAGGTGATGCCTTTTGAGGCTGCCTCAACAATGAATGCGCTTAGGTTTTTGTCATCGTTGATCTTTGCAAAAACAATCAAAACATCGGCGACACCACCATTGGTGATCCAAATTTTTACGCCGTTGAGGGTGTAAAAGCTCCCGTCGTCGCTGAGGATGGCTCTGGATTTGCCGGAGTTGGCATCGGAGCCGGCCTCAGCTTCAGTAAGACAATAAGCGCCAATGAATTCGCCCGACGCCAGCTTGGGAATGTATTTTTGTTTTTGAGCTTCATTGCCATAATACAGAATCGGCAAAGTGCCGATACCGGTATGTGCTGCAAAAGCCACTGCAAAACTGAACCCCTTACCCATTTCTTCGGTGGTGAGCATGGAAGTAACAAAATTTTGACCAAAACCTTCGTAGGCTTCGGGAATGGCAATGCCGAGCAAACCGAGCTGTCCTGCCTCTTTGAGTAAGGAAGTCAATAATTTACGATCGTGTTTTTCGAGTTGATCCATCTGCGGAACGACCTGTGTTTCGGTAAACTCGCGACAGCTTTGGGCCATCATGCGCTGTTCTTCATTGAATTCTTCCGGGATAAAAATATCCTGAGCAAGGGTTTCTTTTATTAAGAACTCACCTCCTTTAAGCATTTGTTTTTCTGACATGGCTTGTATTTTTTAATGTTTGATGTTGAAATTTGGTTTAGAAACGTTCGAAAATTCCGGCTGCACCTTGTCCTGTTCCAATGCACATGGTCACCATTCCATATTTTTGATGGCGTCTTTTTAATTCATTGAGAATTTGAACCGTGAGTTTGGCTCCGGTTGCTCCAAGTGGATGGCCCAAAGCAATGGCGCCTCCATTTACGTTTACCTTTTCGGGATCAAGGCCTAAGTCGCGAATCACGGCGATGCTTTGGGTAGCAAAGGCTTCGTTGAGTTCAATCAAAGAAATGTCGGACAACGACATTCCGCTGTGCTTAAGCACTTTAGGAATGGCAGCTAAAGGCCCTATTCCCATTTTATAAGGCTCAACGCCAGCCACTTGATAATCAACAAGTCGGGCGATGGGTTGCAGCTGGTGTTGTTTCAGTATTTTTTCTGAAACCACCAGAACAAACGCTGCACCGTCTGACATTTGCGAGGAGTTGCCGGCAGTGGAAGTGCCATTGGCAGCAAAGGCAGGTTTTAGTTTAGCCAATCCTTCGAGGGTGGTGCCTTTTCGTGGCCCTTCATCAGCATCAAATGTATAACTGCGGCTCATCAATTTGCCTTGATCAAAATAGTTTTCGTTGACCTGAATCGGCACCAACTCGTCTTTAAATTTCCCTTCGGCTTGGGCTTGGAGGGCTTTTTCGTGCGAGGCCACAGCAAAAACATCTTGCTCTTCGCGGCTGACATTGTATTCTTTGGCCACCATTTCAGAGGTGAGGCCCATGCCCATAAACCATTTGGGATGGTGCAGCGCAGCCTGAGGATTGGGGACCTGTCGCCAACCTCCCATATTGATCATTGACATGGTTTCGGCGCCACCGGCAATCACCACGTCGGCAATGCCCGCGCTGATTTTCGCTGAAGCAATAGCAATGGATTCGAGGCCCGAGGCGCAATAGCGGTTAATGGTGGAGCCGGGAACTTCTACAGTGTCGAGTGCCATCAACGAAAGCAAACGGCCCATATTGAATCCTGATTCAGCTTCTGGAAAAGCATTTCCAACCACCAGATCGTCAATGCTTTTGGTTTCGATCATAGGAAAGTCAGCCATCAAACGGCGAATTACTGCAACAGCAATGTCATCCGGTCTTACAAATCTCAGGCTTCCTCGTGGAGCTTTGCCAATGGGCGAACGGTAGCCGCCAACAATATATGCATTCATAGTTGTATGTTCTTTGGTTGTTGAATTAATTACGAAGAATTTTACCCGACAGAATCAGGCTTTGCATCCTTTCGAGTGTTTTGCGCTGCGTGCACAATTCCACAAAGGCTTTGCGTTCGAGGTTGAGCAGATATTGTTCGGTAACGGGGGTGAGGGCTTGTGAAAGGTCGCCTCCGGCAAGTACAAATCCCAGCTTTTCGGCAATGAGTTTGTCGTGCTCACTCATGTATTCGGCGGTGGTAAAGCCATCGGCACCCACGTAAACCATGCCGAGTGCTTCGTTGCCCAACACTTTGATGTCGGTGCGTTCCACCGGTCGGGAGTAGCCTTTTTCAACCATGATTAAAGCGGTTTTTTTGGCGTAGGCCAACTGTTGCGCTCGGCTTACAATCACTTCATCCACGCCGGGGCGAAGATAGCCGAGGTCGAAAGCTTCATAGGCTGAGGTGGAAACTTTTGCCTGCGCAATGCTGAGGTATCTGTGCAGAAAAGCATTGGTGCGCACGTCGCCTTCTTTCAGCTCGTCGGAAAGGCGCAGGGCAAATTCTTTCACGCCACCACCACCCGGGATGAGGCCTACACCAAATTCAACCAATCCCATATAGGTTTCGGCGTGGGCAATCACTTTGTCGGCGTGCATACACACCTCACAACCGCCACCCAAGGTCATGCCGTGAGGCGCTGCCACCACCGGAATGGAAGAGTAGCGCAAGCGCATGGTGGTTTTTTGGAACCATTGAACGGCCATGTCTAATTCTTCATATTCTTGCTCAATGGCAAACATATAAATCATTCCCACATTGGCTCCTGCCGAAAAATGCTCGCCTTCGTTTGAAATCACCAAGGCAGAATATTCGGCTTCGGCCAGGTCAACGGCTTTGTTCAGTCCTTCCAGCACGCCGGCACCAATGGTGTTCATCTTGGTGTGAAACTCAATATTTAAAACCCCATCACCCAGATCGTAAATGGTGGTGTCGTTGTTGTTCCAAACGATGCTGCTGCTGCGTAAGGCTTCTAAAGAGATTGTTTTTTCTTGTCCCGGGATGAGCAGATACTGTTGACTTTGTAGATCGTAAAAGTATTTTTTCCCCGCTTCGAGCTTATAAAAACTATGGAAGCCTTTTTCCAGCATGGTTTTCACCCATGCTGCGGCAGGTTTTCCTGCTTTTTCCATGGCATCCACTGCGGTTGCCACGCCCACGGCATCCCAGGTTTGAAAAGGACCCAACTTCCAGCCGAACCCGGCATTCATGGCGTCATCAACCTTATAAATAACGTCGGTAATTTCGGGGATGCGGTTGGAAACAAAAGCAAAGAGGCTGTAAAAAGAACTGCGGTAAAAATCACCGGCTTTGCCCTTGTCTTTGATCAGAATAGGCAATCTGTCGGCCACATTTTCAATGCTCTTGGTTTGTTCAAAAACTGAAAATTTGGGTTTGGAACTTTCCTGATACTCCAAGGTGTGGAGGTTGAGGTCGAGAAACTTCTTTTTGCCTTCTTCCACCACCTTTTTAAAAAATCCTTGTTTGGTTTTGTCGCCCAACCAGCGATTGTCTAACATCTTTTGCAGGTATGGTGGGATGTTGAAGGCTTCGGATGCCTCATCATTGGTAAGGTTGCGGATGTTATCGGCCACATGTACCAAGGTATCTAAACCCACGATGTCGGCAGTGCGAAAGGTAGCCGATTTGGCACGTCCAATCACTGTACCGGTTAGCTTGTCAATTTCAGGAATGGTAAGTCCCAGCTCAATCACATGGTTGAAAAGCTCCATAATAGCAAAAGTTCCCACCCTGTTGGCGATAAAAGCCGGGGTATCCTTGGCTAAAACAGCTGTCTTTCCTAAGAACCTGTCAGCATAGTCAGCCAAAAAATCAATCACCTCGGAACTGGTGAAAGAGGTTGGAATAATCTCAAAAAGTTGAAGGTAACGGGGTGGATTGAAGAAGTGCGTACCGCAAAAATGTTTCTTGAAGTCCTCGCTTCGGCCTTCAATCATTTTTTCAACTGAAATGCCGGAGGTGTTGGAGGTGACAAGCGTTCCGGGTTTGCGCAGGCGATCTACCTTTTCGAATACTTGCTGTTTGATGTCCAAACGTTCTACCACCACTTCAATCACCCAATCGCAATCTTTGATCAGATGAAGGTCGTCGTCGAAGTTGCCTGTCGTGATGCGGGAAGCAAATTCGGCTTTGTAGATGGGCGATGGCTTCGATTTTAGTGCGGCGGCCAAAGCATTGTCCACAATACGGTTGCGGACTTTTTTGTTGCTTAGGGTCAGTCCTTTGGCGGTTTCTTCTTCTGTTAAAGTTTTGGGTACAATATCAATCAGCAGCACTTGCAGACCGATATTGGCAAAATGACAGGCGATGCCCGAACCCATCACGCCCGAGCCCAGCACCGCAACTTTTTTAATCCTTCGTTTCATACGCTTTGTTTTATTTTTCCTTCAAAAGAAGGGTTGAATGTTTGTAATTGTCTTATATATAGTTAAAAATGAGCTGGTTGAATCTAATCCGGTTTCAGGTCAGGAGAAAGGCCGAAGGGTCGTTTTCTGCCACGCCACTCATGCGATGAACTTCATTTGCGGCTTCGGTTTTGATGGCCATGCACACTTTGGTAAAGATTTTCATTTCTTCTTCTGTGATGACGGTTTCCACTTTTTTATTGAAATCAATCACCACTTGTCGGACTTTTTTTCGAAGAGCAACACCAGCTTCGGTGAGAAAAATATGCACCACGCGCTTGTCGTCTATGTCTTTCACGCGGTAGATCAACTTATCGTCTTCCATTGTTTTCAGCAGCCGCGAAAGACTTGTGATTCCCATTCCCATCATGGGCGCGATGCGTGTGGCGGCAACGCCTTGCTGCGGTACGTTCAAAAGCACGTAAGCCACACCTTGGGTGGTGCCTTTTTCGGCTGCCACTAAATTGTACATCCGCCGCATGGCAAACAACGCGGCGCGGATATGGGAATCAATACTTTCTTGTATCTTCATTGAATTATTTGTTATGCACGCATTGCAAATATAAAAGCATTTTATACTTTTACGCAACCGTTTGCTGTGAAAAAATAACAATGTTTGTTTTTCACAAAGCGTTGAAATCACATCAAACCCTTGTGAAGGTTAGCTTTGCTTAATTTGAAGGTGAAATTATTTGGGTTAGGTAGGGAAGAAAGTTGCGGTACAACGGAGTTAAACAAATGAAAAAGGAGCTTATGTCAACAATTCAACTCACCACATTACTCGGAATTGACCTGCCGGTGATGGTGGCGCCTATGTTTTTGGTGTCGAACAGCGAAATGGTCGTTGCAGCTTTGGCTGCAGGAGGCACCGCCGCCATACCGGCTCTCAACTACCGCACGGATGCTGCTTTGCGTGAAGCTGTGGCACAAATCAGGCAACAGACGAATAAGCCTTTTGGGTTTAACCTGATCGTCAACAAATCGAACCCACGCTATCCACGTCAGTTGGAAACCTTATGCGAACTCAAAGTAGATTATATCATCACTTCGCTTGGTAGTCCGGAAATGGTGATTAAAAAATGTAAACCCATAGGTATCAAGGTTTTTTGCGATGTGGTGAGTCTCGACTATGCCCTCAAAGTAGAGCATTTGGGTGCCGATGCAGTGATTGCCGTGGGCAGTGAAGCAGGTGGCCATTGCGGTCCTACGTCAAATAAAATTCTTGTGCCTAAGTTGGTGAAACATTGTAACATTCCGGTTATTGCTGCTGGTGGAATAGGTTCTGGAAGTCAGATTCAAGAGCTGCTTGATGCCGGAGCTTGCGGTGTTTCGGTAGGAACTATTTTTATTGCTTCGGAAGAGGCGCCGGTTTCTAAAGCATACAAACAAGCATTGGTAGATTATACCAGTAGCGATATTGTGCTGAGCAGTAAGCTTTCGGGTAGCCCGCTCACGGTGATAAATACGCCTTATGTGCAACAAATAGGCACCAAAGCCGGCCTTTTGGAGCGTTTAATGAAACGCCACAAATGGATGAAGAAGTACCTCAAGATGTTGATTTTTGTCAGAGGGATGAAAAAGATTGAAAAGGCTGCCTTTTCGGCCACTTATCAATCGGTTTGGGTGGCCGGCCCCTCGGTGGATTATGTGAAATCAGTTCGTCCCCTACGGTTGATTATGAAAGAAATGGAAGACGGGTTAAAAAAGAACATAAAAAGCTAAACAGCCTGACGTTGACATTTATTTGTCAAAAAGTTGTCCCCAAAAACCTTCGCCCTTAACAACCGAAATATCGTGGGTAACTTTTACTTGGCACGAAAGCCGCATGCCGTTGTCGAAATGATGGGGTGGGAGGTTCAAACGCATTTTCTCCATGCCGGTAAGGGGTGGTTGAGACCCATAGATTTTTACCGCACATGTTCCACAACTGCCTATCCCACAGCAATTAAAAAACTTTGAGTTGCCGTTGTGGGGATGAAGGTCGTGTTCTATCAGCACATGGCGTAAGTTGGCTCCTTTTTCGCATACGATTTTGGTTCCGTGGTAATCAATTACAGGCATTTTATTTTTTGGCTTTTGATACTAACAGCTTACATATCATTTTGTTTGATGAAAAAGTAAATTTACCCGACCGTTTGCCGCCATTCACCGATTTGTTTCACCCATTGGCCGAAAAACTATTGGAGGCCCAAGGCTATGATCCTATATTTGCCCTATCGTTTAACAGAAATATCATTTTTTAAATACACTTTTAACATGGAAACTAAAAACACTTCACTCGACAGACGCATGATTGCGGGATTGTTGTTGATCATAGCCGGCGGACTTCTACTCCTCGATTCACTTGGAATGATTTCTTTCGACTTGCGCCATTACCTTATATCATGGAAAACACTCCTTATTTTCATCGGTATCATCAGCTTGAGCAGCCGCGATAAACAAGGAACAGGCTACATCCTCATTGGTTTGGGCGTTATTTTCTGGATTCCTGAGCTGTTTGATTACCGTGTTCGTTTGAGTACCATTTTTTGGCCTTCAATCCTCATCGGTATTGGCTTGTTAGTCCTAACCCGCAGGGGACGCAGCACCTCAATTGAAGGAACGGAAAAAACTTTCAATGCCTTTCGCGGAGGCGAAAAAGCCACAGAAATTTCCCACGATTTTGTTGAAGACACAGCCATTTTTGGTGGTGGAAACTCCAAATTTACCTCGACCAATTTCAGAGGTGGAAGAATAACGGCCATTTTTGGCGGTTCCGACCTCAATATGTTGGATGCAACCCCTTCACCCGAAGGCTGCGTGATTGATGAACTGGTGATTTTTGGAGGCAGCAATTTGATTATTCCCGACGATTGGCAGGTGAAGTCAGAAGTGGTTTCGATCTTTGGAGGCTTCTCCGACAAGCGACTGATGCCCATGAAAGTCAACAGCGAAAAAATGGTGATTATTAAAGGAGTAGTACTTTTTGGAGGAATCGAGCTGAAAAGCTATCCCAGATAATTTATGGTTTGATTTTTTGACCTTAGGCTAAAGCCGTGAGTTCTATCAATAGCATTTGCTTTCGTCAAACACACAAAAAACTCAGAAATGCTGAATCCTTTTCTTAAAAACAGACAATATTTTGTAACTTATTCAACTGTTTGGATGGCAGTTGCTGTCATCCAAACAGTTATTCTGAACTACTATCAAGACGTTGATCTTTTTGAAAGCATCATTGATGCGGCTGTCTTTAACTTCATTCTGGCCATTATCAGCTTCAGCTTGTGGTATATCCTTCGGTTTAACATCAACGACCAGCACAACAGCTTCGATTTAATCATCAACCACCTGCTCACAGGCATCGTTACCGTTGCCGTTTGGTTGGGCAGCGGATATTATTTAATGAGTATGGTGGCTGCCGACAATGCCTCTTACCTTGAATTTTTGAAAACTTCGTTGCCATGGAGGGCTATCCTTGGGGCTTTCTTCTATCTCATTTTTGTGCTTATCTATTATATGATGCTGTATTATGAAGACCTGCAACAAAAACTTAAAGTTGAATCGGAGCTCAACAATTTGGTTCGCGAAGCCGAACTCAACGCTTTGAAATCGCAGATTAATCCCCATTTTTTATTCAATAGCCTCAATTCCATCAGCTCCCTCACCATGACCGATCCTGAAAAAGCCCAAGAAATGGTGATCAAATTGTCTGATTTTATGCGTTACTCGTTGAGCCACGACCGCAACGAAACCACTTCGCTCAGGCGTGAACTCGAAAATGCCGAACGCTACCTCGATATTGAAAAAATACGTTTTGGCAAACGCTTGAAATACGTTTGTAATGTGCCCGACAACTGCTTTGAACAACCCATTCCCAATATGATTTTGCAGCCCCTGCTCGAAAATGCCATCAAACATGGCGTACACAACAGTACTGAAGAAGTGTTGATTGAGTTGAGTTGCGTAATGACACCCGACTATGCGGAGCTGCACCTGCTCAACGATTTTGATCCCGAAGCTATTAGGCCCAAAGGCGAAGGCATCGGTTTAAAAAACATCCGCAACCGGATGAAACTGCTCTACCACCGAAGTGATTTATTTGAAGTGAAGATGGGCAAAATAGAATTTGAAGTAATTTTACGCATCCCCAAAAGCAAACCAGCATGATTCAAAAAATACGTACCCTGATTATTGAAGATGAAGAGCCGGCGCGCAACTTATTGAAAACATTTCTAAGTTCCTTTGAAGAAATTAACCTTATCGGTGAATGTAGCGATGGCTTCAGCGGACTGAAAGCCATCAATGAAATGCAGCCCGATTTGGTTTTCCTCGACATACAAATGCCGCGCCTCACCGGCTTTGAGTTGCTTGAATTGCTGGATGAACTGCCCGAAATTGTTTTTACCACCGCCTATGATGAGTTTGCCTTAAAAGCTTTCGATTTAAACGCTGTGGATTATCTCATGAAACCCTTTTCAAAACAGCGTTTGCGCCAAGCAGTGGATAAGGTTGTAGAACGTTTCAAATCAAAAACATCCGGCCGCGGCGAGGTGCAACGACTTGTGGAACAAATGCAGGAACGCGGCAAGCCCTTGGAAAGGATTGTAGTGAAATCGGGATCGAAAATCCATGTCATTCCCGTGGAAGCCATCGAACAAATTGAGGCCCAAGATGATTACGTGATGATACATGCCGCCGAAGGTCGGTTTATGAAAAAAGAAACCATGGCAGCCCTTGAACAAAGCCTTCCCGAAGATCAGTTTTTGCGCATCCACAGGTCGCATATCGTCAACATCAACCAAATACAACGCATTGAGCAGTATGGCAAGGAAAACTATCTGTTGATTTTAAAAAACGGTAATTCTGTTAGTGTAAGCAAAAGCCGAATCAAAGATTTGAAACGGGAACTCGATTTTTAACAGGCAACGCTGCTATTTTCGGGCATTTTGTTCACGAAAAAGGGTGAATTCATGCAATTCAATCCTTTCGAGTAGAGGATCAAGCATTTTAAAATTTTCAATATCTAAGAGTACAACCATACCCATTCCCTGAATTTTGCGCAACGCCGATAACCACTCCTCGCGTCTGCCTTCGGGGATGCTGTTGCGTATGATGAGTAAAAAATCAACCGGTAGGGGTAATTTAATCAGTTTAATTCCTTCGTTTTGAAGCTGAATTAAATTGAACACATTCATGTTTTCTCCCGCATCAAAATGGTAAAATGAATACAACTCCGGCTGGTTGCCATCGGCCTTAAAACCGGCCATTTTCTTGAAGTTGAGTCCTAAGGTTTCGTTCAAATGCCAGGCCAATTTGTAGTCCTTCAGGGGTGTTGACAATGCCACAAGCGTGAGATCGTCAAAAGGAGTTACAACCAAAGTTTTCTTTTTTTGTGCCACAACTAAAGGGATAAAAAGGTTTAAAATGGATCACAAAAATACAAAATCCAACACTCGAAGCGTTTCATTTCTGTACGGAATTGTTGGTAATGAATATGAAATATATCCAAGTATTGGCTTTGAAACTTTTTATCAACAAGTATATTTCAGCACTTTAAATCATTTTAACAACAAAATAATCCTGAAAAAAATCGGTATATCAGAAAGGATAATTTTTTGAAAGGAGTGTCTAAAAAAAAGTAGTGGCAATGGTTTTGGAGTGGCCGACTATGCCTCTTGTTTGATTACATTGAGCGAAACCCAAGTTTTTTCGGCTGCCAATTGTTCTGCACCTTTAATAGAGTAGTCTTTGGCCTCGGCAATGGTTTCGCCGTTCACCTTAATTTGGATGAGATATTGTTTTTTAAAGCCTTCGCCAATTTCGCCGGCCACATTAAATTCAATGGATTGTTTTTCTTTTTGACCCCATTCCAACAGCTTGCTTTTGAAATTAAAGTCGCTGTTTTGAAGGGTGTCAATATCGAGATGAAATTCGATGATGCGTTTCACAACAATTTTTCGACAAAACTCAAAGCCTTTGTCCAAGTAGATGGCACCGATGAGTGCCTCAAAAGCATCGCCATTGGCCGATTTAAACACCGATTTTCCATCGCCGTTGTAGTTCACCAATTTGTCCACCCCCATTTTTTGCGATAACTTGCTGAGGGAGGCACGGCTCACGATTTTGGAGCGCATCTCTGTGAGGAAACCTTCGTTTTTGTAAGGAAATTTCTTGAAAAGATAATCAGCAACAATGGCACTCAACAAAGCATCGCCAAGATATTCAAGCCTTTCGTTGCTGAGTTTGTATCCCTGCACGCGTTCGCTGGCCACCGATTTATGCTTGAAGGCCAATTGATACAAAAAAATATTTCCGGGTCTAAACCCGAAAATATTTTTTATAGCACAGCTTAATTCTTTGTCAACTGAAAAAAACCATTTAATTTTTTCGATAAAAAACAAACTACGTTGGTTTTGAAATTTAAAAACTGTTCAATAGCAAGTTGTTTTCTCAGCGCAGGCTGCGGATGAACCCTCTACGGGCTTTTAGGCCAAACAGGTTTAAGGAATAAATTTCTTAAAGATGATGGATGCGTTATGACCGCCAAAACCAAAAGTGTTGGTCAGGGCGTAGTTAACTTCCCGTTTGCGGGCTGTCCAATAGGTAAAATCGAGGGCGCTGTCAATCTCCGGATCGTCGGTAAAGTGATTAATGGTTGGCGGGATAATATCGTTTTGCACTGCAAGCACTGTTGCAACAGCTTCGATAACACCTGCCCCACCTAAAAGGTGACCTGTCATTGATTTGGTGGAGTTGATGCTGATTTTATAAGCATGGTCACCAAATAGGCTGACGATAGACTTTGGCTCGGCAATGTCGCCCTGTGGGGTTGAAGTGCCGTGTGTGTTGATGTGGTCTATATCTTCGGGACGGATTCCGGCATCGCTTAAGGCACGTTTCATACTCAACTGTGCGCCTAAACCTTCCGGGTGAGGGGAGGTCATGTGGTTGGCATCGGCTGAGAGACCGCATCCTACAAGCTCTGCGTAAATTGTTGCTCCTCGGGCAAGGGCATGTTCAAGTTCTTCGAGAACAATGCCTCCACCGCCTTCGCCCATCACAAAGCCATCACGGTCTTTGTCAAAGGGTCTGGAACCGGTTTTTGGGTCGTCATTTCGTGTCGAGATCGCGTGCATGGCATTAAAACCACCAACACCGGCGGGTGCGATAGAGGCTTCCGATCCGCCTGTTACAAATGCTACCGCTTTACCTAACCTGATGTAGTTAAAGGCATCTACCAAGCTATTGGCAGACGAAGCGCAAGCAGAAACAGTGGCGAAGTTGGGGCCTCTGAAGCCGTGTTTGATGGAAATATGTCCGGCAGTGATGTCGGCAATCATCTTAGGAATGAAGAAAGGGTTAAAGCGGGGGGTGCCATCGCCAAGGGCGAAAGCAGTTACCTCCTCCGAAAAAGTGATAAGCCCGCCTATGCCTGATGACCAAATTACGCCTACTTCATCAAGATCGGTTGTTCCGTTGATCAGCCCAGAGTGGGTGATGGCCTCATCAGAGGCTATCAGTCCAAACTGAGCATAAAGATCGTACTTGCGCACATCCTTACGGTCAAAATAATCTTTATAGTCGTAATTTTTAACCTCGCAGGCAAAGCGGGTCTTAAACTTGGAGGCGTCAAAGCGGGTAATATCAGCAGCGCCATTCACGCCATTGACGAGTGCGTCCCAATATGTGGCCACATTATTACCAATCGGTGTGATAGCACCTAAACCTGTTACTACTACTCGTTTCAGCTCCATAAAAAACTTTTTTTAACCTTTTTTCTCTTCAATGTACCTAATAGCATCGCCCACGGTGGCAATCTTCTCGGCTTGATCGTCGGGAATAGCGATATTGAATTCTTTTTCAAATTCCATAATCAACTCAACAGTGTCAAGTGAGTCGGCTCCCAAATCATTGGTGAAGCTGGCTTCGATGGTAACTTCTGCCGGCTCAACGCCAAGCTTGTCCACAATAATGGATACAATTTTGTCTTTAATTTCTGACATAACTTCTAATGTTTTTAGTTAAACAGGGGTGCAAAGTAAATTAATTGCTTCAAATTAAACAACTTTATTTATTAAAAAATTGATATTCAGTGCTTTTAAATTTTCAAAAGGGGCTCAATTTTTACCCTTTGTGGTCTTTTTCGTCTTCTTCGTCGTCATCTTTTTCTTTTTTTCCTGATGTTTTCCCTTCGATGACCAACACAATTTCGCCTTTGATTTCTTTTTGACCGTAATACTCAATCAGTTCGTCGAGGCTGCCTCTTTTGTTTTCCTCAAACATTTTGGTGAGTTCGCGGGCAACACTGGCACGACGGTCGCCTCCCAAAACACCAGCAAGTTGCTCTAGGGTTTTGATTAAGCGGTGCGGCGATTCGTAAAGCACAGTGGTATAAGGTTGTTC
>JADYZK010000085.1 GCA_020853175.1 Bacteroidales bacterium | reverse complement strand
CGTCGTGGTGGCGATCGCTTTGATTATCCGGTGCATGAGGCCAATATTGCCGAAGCTTTGAACCATCAAATTTCCACGGGCGCCCTTACTTATGAGCAGTTTGTAAGAAAAAACGATTTGTTATCCATCTTTGTTTCAGGCCAAAAAGTTGAACGCGACTCCTACTATGGTGCCAACAAATCGTTAAGCGACTACGGCAAAACAAACGACTTTACCTACACCCTTGGCGTTCAATACAATGCCCGCTTTGCTGCCTCAGGGCTGGTGGTGGGTATCGAAAACAACGCATCAGAGTTGAAAGACCAAAAGTTAGGCTTTGCCGATTTTGATCAGGCAGTGATTGTGAACGATAGCCTGGTGAGCATTCCACATACCGATAACGTGATGGTCGCCAACCAGAGAACACAAACAACAGGTGTGTTTGCCCAATACGAATACAATCTCGAAAGATTCAAACTATCGGCAGGTGCACGGTTCGACCATTATACGGTGACCGATTTTGAAGGAGGCGACCATACGGGAAATGTGCTTAGTCCGCGTTTGAGTGCTAAAATTGACATTTTTAAATCACTTCAGGGCCGACTGAGTTATTCGCAAGGTTACCGATCACCTCAGATTTATGACGAAGACCTACATATTGAAACCTCCGGATCGAGAAAAGTGATACACGTAAACAGCCCTGATCTTGAACAGGAAAGTAGCCGAAGCTTCACCGCTTCGCTCGATTTCAACAAGCAATTCAACACCCTTGGCTTCGGGTTTCTCGCAGAGGCCTTCTACACACAGCTCGACAATCCTTTTGCCAATTTATACAGCCTACCCGATGAAAACGGCACCGTCATTTACACCCGCATCAACGCCAAGGATGGGGCAAATGTGCAAGGCTTAAACTTTGAACTCAACTTGATTCCGACCAAAAACATCAGCATCAAAGCAGGATTTACGGTACAAAAAAGTCGCTACGATATAGAACAAGATTTTAAAGAAAAAAGATTCTTTCGCACCCCGCAAGATTATGGTTTTCTCACCTTTGATTGGGAACTCAATAAGCAATGGGGCATCTCATCCACAGCCAATTACACCGGAGCTATGCTGGTTCCCTACTTCGGTCCGCAAATTCCCAATCCCGAAGCGGGCGTGCTGATTACCTCAGGGCGGTTTCTCGATATGGGCCTCAAAATAAAGTATGGAATTAAACTGAATGGCGCCACTTTACAACTTTTTGCAGGCGTGAAAAACCTGTTCAATTCCTATCAAAATGACTTTGACAACGGCATCAACCGTGATCCCGGTTTTATTTACGGACCGGTAAATCCACGAACCATCTACTTTGGTTTAAAAGTGGGTAACTTTCTCAACTAAAAAAAAATCCCCGCCGGCAAATGCCAGCGGGGATTTTTTTTAAAAACCAGTATCTTAAAGCTTACCAGCTAAACGAAATGCCATGATGCAAAGCCAAACGCGATGCGACAAGAAAAACAATTGTAAAAATAATCAATCCTTTCATAGGACGAATGGCTCGCTCTTCGTCTTCCTCAAAATGCAAAGAATCAATCCAGCGGGTACTCATGAAAAAAATAAAAATCATCACAGTCAACACGATCCATCCAAAGCGTTCGTGAAACATATTTTTGGGAAAGAAATAAAAAAACATGATGACAGCACCTAAAATAAAGGGCACAAGCACTTGGGCGGTGATGAAAAACGGCACCATTCGTTCGTTGAATTTACTAAAATATGAATCGGCTGAAATGGCCACGATCCGCACGGCAAAAAGAGATGTCATGACCAAACCGAAAAAACCAATCAACGAAATGATCAAGCGCGCGGTGTCAACCAAATACATCCAATTGAACACATGACCGATGCCTTCGGTAAGCAAATTTCCCAACAGCAATCCGCCAAAAACATAGTTGCTGCTGTGCATCACCATCCAAAAAAAGAACACCTTCACAGGTGCAGAAACACCAGTTAAACTGAAAAATGCCAGCAGCGACAAGACGCCAAAAATGAAGGTTAAAATATATCCCGATGAAAAAATCACGAAAACGGCGTCGTGCGTCCATTGGTAGGGTTCAACATGAAAAAAGTAAGTGGCATAATCCACCGTTATGGGGTAATTGAACATTCCCGCGGTTAGGACGTAAGAAAGTTGGTTGACATAGAAAATAAAAAGATAAGCCAACACATAAGAAGCCAACGAATTGACAGCAATGATCCAGAAATTTTTCCTTGATAAGGATTGCATCTCGTCTTTTTTAAAAGAAAGAAAGCTCGTCAAAAAAAGACAAGCTTTCTCATTTATTCATTGATGTTTAGCCTATTTCGGCCATTTGTTCTGAATAGGCTTTGTTATCTAATTTTTCTTTTACCTCTTTGAATGCTTTGATTGTATAGCGCACATCCTCAAGGGTATGCACCGCGGTAGGTATCAATCGCAGCAAAATCACTCCTTTGGGAACAACAGGGTAAGAAACGATGGAACAGAAAATATTGTAATTCTCGCGCAAATCAAAGGTGATTTGGGTGGCTTCGCCAACCGTTCCATTCAACATCACGGGCGTAACAGGTGACTCGGTGTTACCGATGTCGAGGCCGGCTTCTTTCAATCCGGATTGGAGCGCATTGACGATGAGCCACAATTTTTCTTTATGCTCGGGTTGGTCGCGAAGCAGTTCAAGGCGTTTCAAAGCACCAATTACCATAGGCATGGGCAATGATTTGGCAAAAATTTGTGACCGCATGTTGTACATCAAATATTTGATCACCGATTTATCGCCAGCAATAAAGCCACCTATTCCGGCCATGGATTTGGCAAATGTTCCAAAATAGAGATCAACCTCTTTTTGCACCCCGAAATGTTCATCAGTGCCTGCTCCGGTGGCGCCCATTGTTCCGAAACCATGGGCATCGTCAACCAGCAGCCGGAAGTTGTATTTGGATTTCAGCTCTACAATTTCTTTGAGTTTACCCAAGTCACCCGACATGCCATACACACCTTCGGTGATCACCAAAATACCGCCACCGGTAGCTTCTGTCATCCTTTTGGCGCGTTTTAGTTGTATTTCTAGGTTGGCGATGTTGTTGTGCGGATAAACAAAACGTTTGCCGAAGTGCAGGCGCATCCCGTCAATAATGCAAGCATGGGCTTCCGAATCATACACAATTACATCTTTACGATCAACAATGGAATTGATCACTGAAATCATTCCTTGATATCCGAAATTCAGCAGATAAGCGGCTTCTCTACCCACAAAAGCGGCCAACTCTTTTTCCAATTGCTCGTGGTAGTTCGATTGTCCCGACATCATTCTGG
>JADYZK010000084.1 GCA_020853175.1 Bacteroidales bacterium | reverse complement strand
TGATATTTATTTTCGTGATCCGGGCGGGGTTCGAACCCACGACCCGCAGCTTAGAAGGCTGCTGCTCTATCCAACTGAGCTACCGGACCTTGTTGAGGTTGCTTTTTTTTCAGCGTGCAAAGATAGTAAATGTAACGCTTATGAAGCAAGGGGAATTTTTTAAAATAAAAAAAGGCGGTTGTTCACCGCCTTTTTTGTGCATTAGTTTATGTCTTAGTAGCGATTTCTGAAACCACCGCTATCTCCTCCACGGAAACCACCTTCTTTGCGATATCCGCCTTCATTGCGGAAACCACCTTCACGACGTTTGAAACCGCCGCCGCCTTCGCCTTCTTCTTTCGGACGAGCTTTTTTAACAACGATGGTACTGCCATCTAATTGGGTATCGTTGAGGTTATTGATAGCCTCATAGCCTTCAGTGTCATTGGGCATTTCAACAAAACCATAGCCTTTTGAGCGGTTGGTTAGTTTGTCAATGATAACTTTGGCACTAGTAACTTCACCAAACTGTTTGAATGTTTCTTCCAGTTCTTCACTGGTAGTTTTGAAATTGAGTTTTGCAACAAAAATGTTCATGATAAAAATAAAAAAAATTGATAAATATTTCTCAAAAAGAAAAGCCTTTGACTATGAAAACAGAATGGTGAATTCTGAAGATTGTTTTATTTCTTAACTTTTTGAAAGAACGATTAAATTAAACCGCAACAAAAATACAATTTTATCTATATGAAACTCAAAGAATTGAAAAAATATGTAAATATTTTTGAAAACTGACCTCTTTACGGTTCTTTCCTTAACATATTGCCATTAAAATGACATAAGTTGCGAACTTTAATTATTCATAATATACTCAATATGAAGTAGTTGATAAAGTTTTTGTGTTATAAGACATTTATAAAGGCCAATCAAACATCGTTTTCTGGTTATGTTTCATCAATTTAGGTTTTTTATGGCAGTTTCCTCACTCGGCGTTTGATTTTCTTTCAAACATCTTGATGCGTTTACTTCGATTTTTTTTGGTTTGTTCGAAATATTAAGTGCTCCCTTATTTAAAAGAAACGATCAGAGGAATGATGTAGAGCATCACAAAAAACAAAAGATCAATTAATAGCCCTCAGTCAATCATGGAGGAAACAATAGTTTAACATAAAGGTAAAATCATCTTAATCGCTTCTCAACTTTGAATGACTCACATTTGCAAAACAATTTCATCAATAAAAATTATCAACATGAAAAAAGTTTTAATCTATGCTCTGATCGCCTCAATGGCTTTCGTAACAGCTTGTCAAAAGGGTGCTGAGAACAATCCTGAGGCAAGCCTGATGCACAAGGTAACCGCACCTGCACCGGGTGATGTTATCATTGGTTCATCCATTGACATGGAATTTTCTTATACTTCTGAGGCCGGCATTGTTTCCTCCTCTCTCATTACCACTAATGGAAGTGCAGTTATTAAGACCAATGCCATTCCGAATTCCACTTCAGGTAAAGTGGTTGTTACTTTTACCGCAGGATCCACTACGGGAGCAGGTTCTGTAACCCTTTCAATAAGTGACAAAGCAAATCGAACCGACGATGCTACCGCTGTATTGAATGTGGTTGATGAGCAAGTTGTTTTCAATGTCAACAGCAATATCACCAGCGATGTTACTTGGGAAACGGGCAAGATATATGTGCTTGAAACCAGAATTGCTGTTGAAGCTGGCGCTACACTTACCATACAGCCCGGTGTTATCGTGAAAGGTGAAGCTGGCACAGGAGCCAATGCTACTGCTCTCATTGTAGCTCGAGGTGGCAAGATTATAGCAGAAGGCACTGCTGATGCTCCCATTATTTTTACTTCTGTGGCTGATAAAATAATTCCGGGGCAAATTGTCAGTCCTAACCTTGATCCTGATTTGAATGGATTATGGGGAGGTGTAATTCTACTTGGAAAGGCACGTATTTCGGCGTCAAATGAAACGGGTGATGTAAGTGAGGTTCAAATTGAAGGAATCCCAACCTCTGATCCTAATGGACTTTATGGCGGAACCAACGATGCTGATAACTCGGGTGTGCTAAAGTATGTTTCAATCCGGCATGGGGGCACAAATATTGGGTCAGGCAATGAAATCAATGGACTAACATTGGGTGGCGTGGGCTCGAACACTGTGATTGAAAATATTGAAATAGTCGCCAACCAAGATGATGGTATTGAATGGTTTGGAGGCGCAGTGAATGTAAAAAACGTGGTCGTTTGGAATGTTGGTGATGATGGCTTGGATACTGACCAAGCTTGGGCAGGTACTGTTGATAATTTTTTTATCATCAGTGTTGCAGGTCATAACTTAGAGCTTGATGGTCCGGAAGGTTCATTTAACGCCGGTCATACCATCAAGAACGGAACAGTGATCACAAGCGATGCAGGTCGTTCTGCCGAAGATTTAATTAACGTGGACAACAATTCGATAGTTAGCTTAGAGAATATCTTTTTCACCTCAATACTCGAAGGTATGAAAATTAACCGAGTCACGGCTCCTAACGTTTACTTTAATGGAATAATGCTTGATGTTCCGGCTGCCAATTTGGCTAACTTCGTGAACGGTGATGTTCCGAGTGGGGTATCAGCAGGTGGTAGTTCGGCCGCAAATGCTTCCGTTTTAAATTGGACCTGGGCATCAAAGGCAGGAAAACTTAGTGGCTTATAATCTATCGCTTAAGTTTTTGAAGGCTATTTTAATCTTTAAAACTCTCGTAGAACAGATCCATTGTGTAAACAATGGGTCTGTTCTTAACTTTTTTATAATAAATTCTCCAAAACAATAAAATGAAACGTTTTATACTAACATTCGGCTTATTTCTATTCATGCTTGCGACGCAAGCGCAGAACGGGAAAATTCGAGGAACATTATATGATTCTGCAACAGGAGAAACACTCGTGGGTGTAACTGTTTTATTGATTGAAACAACAACAGGAACTGCATCCGATTTGGATGGACAATTTACACTCGATGTTGCTCCTGGCACATTTACTGTTCAGTTTTCATACATCTCCTACCAAACCATGTTGGTGAAGGATGTTGTTGTTCAGGCCGGTAAAGTAACTGTTCTACCAGATATCAAGATGAAAGAAAGCAGCCAACAGCTGACTGAGGTTGTTGTATCCGCTAATGCAATAAGGGTTACCGAGGCTGCATTGATGGTTGCAAAACAAAAATCGGCAACAATGATTGATGGAATTTCAATGGCACGAATTAAACTTACCGGTGATGACAATGCAGTTGAGGCTGCCAAGCGTGTGACCGGCATCTCAGTGGAGGACGGAAAATATGTTTATGTGCGAGGCTTAGGTGATAGATACACAAAAACAACCTTAAATGGTGTTGAAATCCCAGGCTTAGACCCCGATAAAAATTCATTACAAATGGACATTTTTCCTACAAGTTTGATCAACAATATTTTGGTTTCAAAAAATTTTTCTGCTGAATTGCCGGCTGATTTTACAGGAGGATTGGTAAATATTGAAACAAAAGATTTTCCCGAAGACCGTTTAATCTCCATTTCAGCAGGAATGAGTCTAAACCCTGACATGCACTTTAATGACCAATTTCTAACCTATAAAGGAGGTAAAACCGATTTTCTTGGATTTGATGACGGAACACGAGGACTTCCAAACAATGCGCGCGGAAAATATATCCCAACCCCCTTCAATGGCGCATCAGAGCAGGAAGTAACCGACTTCATTCGTGGATTCAACCCCACTTTGGGGGCGTCTAAGCGAAAGAGTTACTTAGATTATAATGTGAATATTTCAATTGGTGATCAATTGGATTTTCTTACCAAACGCAAACAAAATAGAAAATTTGGTTACGTCGTTTCATTGAATTACAAATCGGAAAATAGTTTTTACAATGATGTATTTTATGGTGAGTATCAACGATCCATCAACCCAGACATTTATGAAATGAGATTTGCCACCAAGCAAAATGGATCATTATCGAGTCAAAATATATTGTGGGGAGGGTTGGCCGGATTGGCCTACAAATCTCAGTATAACAAAGTTAAATTTATGGTGATGCGATTGCAAAATGGCGTTAGCAGTGCAGCACAGTTCAAAATTAGCAATAATGGCGAAGCAGTTGGTCAGTCAGGATATGAGGCAGGTTCGGATAACTTGGTTTACAATCAACGGTCGCTTACCAATTTTCTTCTCAGCGGTAGCCATATATTCAAAAATTCGGGTTGGGAAATTGACTGGCGAATATCACCTACTCAATCCATTTCCAACGATCCCGACATTCGCAGAACAGCTTTTACTTATGGGCAAAGGGATACTTTGTTCAGCGCGGGAGCCGGAGGAAATCCATCACGCATCTGGCGTTACCTTACCGAAATCAACACTACTTCAAAAATTGATGTTACCAAACACGTTTTCATTCGCAATAATCCGGCGACGGTTAGGATGGGATTAAACCATACCTATAAAGATAGAAATTACGAGATTTTGTTCTACGACATTCAGTTTTCATCTGGCCAAAATTGGCAGAACCCCACTGCCAATATGGTGTTGAACGCACAGAATCTTTACCCCAATCGGCCGAATGGAATTTATTATCAAACCGGTAACAATGAACCAAATCCTAATCAATATCAGTCTGATGTAAGTGTTTTAGCGACTTATGCAATTGTTGAATTTCTGCCATTGAGCAGGTTAAAAACTGTTATTGGTTTTAGGTTTGAGGAATTTGTACAACATCACACCGGAAGAGATCAAGAATATGCGGGGAGTAGTGGACAGAATGGAAATAATCTTGATAATGCTAAAGTGTTAAATAGCGGCAATTTATTTCCAAGTGTGAACTTCATTTATAGTTTAACACCCCATCAAAATCTTCGGTTGGCCTATTCAAAAACCATTGCCAGGCCATCCTTCAAAGAACTTTCCTTTGCCCAAATTATAGATCCCATCTCCAACAGAATTTTCAATGGAAGCTTATACCAATACCCTGATTGGAATGGAAATTTAAAAGAAACTCAAATCAACAATATGGATATACGCTGGGAACTTTTTTTAGAAGACGATCAAATGTTTAGCGTGTCGGGGTTTTATAAGAAGTTTGATCATCCTATTGAGCTGGTGAGAATTCCTACGCAACAAACGAGTACCGAATATCAAGCGCGTAATGTTGGTGCCGGACAGCTTATAGGTCTTGAACTTGAAATTAGGAAGCATTTAGGGTTTATCTTCAACCCAATGAAGGTGTGGAGTGTGAGTGGAAATCTTACCCTCATAAATTCTGATGTTTCTATAACAGAATCTGAGTTCAATGCTCGAGAAACTTATCGTAAAACCGGAGAAACTATTAGTAAAAAACGGGTGATGGCAGGTCAGGCTCCTTTTGTCTTTAATGCAGGTATTATTTACAGTCAGCCAAAGTTTGGAGTAGAAATGGCATTGTTTTATAATGTTAAAGGATCAACTCTGACTATTGTAGGGGGTGGTTTGTTTCCGGATATATATGTTGACCCTTTTAGAAGTTTAAATTTTAGCTTCAACAAGAAACTTGGAGATAAAAAGAAAACAATGATATATTTAAAGGCTTCAAATCTGTTGGGCGATTCTTATAAGTCGGTCTATAAGTCGTTTGGGGCGGAAAAACAATCTTATGAATCCTACAGTCCTGGAAGATCATTTAGTTTAGGTGTAAACTACAACTTTTAAGAAAGGAGTAGAAATAGATTGTTGTGATGATAAACATGTTATTTTAAAGGCTTGAATGTGAGG
>JADYZK010000083.1 GCA_020853175.1 Bacteroidales bacterium | reverse complement strand
GTTGCAGTATCTTTTTTACCCTCGACTTCATTTTATTTAAGATATTTGCCGCAAAGTTAGGATTATTCAAACAGCTTGAGCATAAAAAAAGAATCACTTAAAATTGTTGTCAATACGCGGCTGCTCATCCACAATAAGTTGGAAGGGATTGGCTGGTTTTCGTATGAAACCTTGAGGCGCATCACCCATTCGCATCCCGAGGTGGATTTCTATTTTCTGTTCGATCGGCAGCCCCATGCCTCTTTTATTTTTGCGCCCAATGTGCATCCGGTGGTCATTGGTCCTCCGGCGCGCCATCCCCTGCTTTTTATCATTTGGTTTGAGTGGTCAGTGTGGCGGGTGCTGAAAAAAATCAAGCCCGATCTTTTTCTTTCGCCCGATGGCTATTTAAGTTTGCGAACCAAGACGCCTTCACTTGCTGTAATACATGACCTTAATTTTGAGCACTTTCCCGAAGATTTGCCTTTAGCACCAAGGTTGCATTATCGGTGGTTTTTTCCGCGGTACGCCCGCAAAGCAAAGCGAATTGCAACAGTTTCTAATTTCTCAAAGAATGATATTGTAGCTTTATATGGCGTTGATGCCGATAAGGTGGACGTTGTATATAATGGTGTAAATGAAAAGTTTACGCCATTGGCTGCTGCCGATATCGAAATTACGCGCCTGCAATATGCTGACGGCAGCCCCTACTTTTTGTTTGTGGGCTCGTTGCATCCACGAAAAAATTTGGCCCGCTTGTTTGCTGCTTACGACTTGTTTTGTCAAAACACGGACTTATCTGTGAAACTCGTTGTTGTGGGCGAAAAAAAATGGTGGACCGAACCCATCCGTGAGGCTTTTGAAGGCATGAAGTTTAAAGACGAGGTGATTTTTTGTGGACGATTGGATGCCGAAGCCTTGCACAGAGTGATCGCTTCTGCATTAGCTTTAACGTATATGTCTTATTTTGAAGGCTTTGGAATTCCTATTCTCGAAGCCTTCCGCTGTGGGGTTCCGGTGATTACCTCCAACGTAACCTCTATGCCTGAAGTGGCTGCCGATGCCGCGCTTCTCGCCGATCCTTTCGACATTGAAGCGATAGCCAGAGCCATGGAATCAATGGCCGGAAACGCCGATCTGCGTAAAGAATTAATTGCCAAAGGGCTGCAACGTTCAGCTTTTTTCAGCTGGGATGGTGCTGCCAATCGCCTCTGGAATTGTATCAAAACTGCTATAAATGACACCGATGAATCAACAGCTAACGAAAATTCTAATCCTCGGGGCCGGCGGTCGTGAACATGCCCTCGCCTGGAAACTCAAACAGAGCAAGCATCCCCACGCTTTATTCGTAGCCCCCGGAAATGCCGGAACAGCTGCCGTGGCCACCAACGTCCCGATTGATGTGACCGATTTTCTGCAAATCAAACATTTTTGTGTTGAAAACGAAATTGATATGGTGGTGGTCGGTCCCGAACTACCTTTAGTAGAAGGGATTACCGATTTTTTTCATCATGACACCATGCTTCAAAAAATTGCTGTCATTGGGCCAACCCAAAAAGGCGCCATGCTCGAAGGCAGCAAAGCCTTCGCCAAGGCGTTTATGCAGCGTCATCACATTCCTACGGCGGCCTATCTTGCGGTAAAAGCCAACCAAATTGACGAAGGATTGCGGTTTCTTGATACGTTGAAGTCACCTTTTGTTTTAAAAGCAGACGGATTGGCATCAGGAAAAGGTGTCGTTATCCTCGATACCCTCGATGAGGCCAAAGCGGAGTTGCAAGCTATGCTCGAAGGTAAGTTCGGAAAAGCCTCCGATGTGGTGGTGATTGAAGAGTTTTTACAAGGCATCGAATTGTCGGTTTTTGTGCTTACCGATGGAAAAAATTACCAACTATTGCCTTCTGCCAAAGATTACAAACGCATAGGAGTAGGCGACACAGGCCCCAACACAGGGGGTATGGGTGCTGTTTCGCCGGTGGTTTTTGCCGATAAGCTTTTTTTCGACAAGGTGAAGGAGCAAATTATTTTACCCACTATACAAGGGCTTATAGATGAGCATATTGACTACAAAGGTTTCATTTTTCTAGGTTTGATGAATGTGGCAGGTAATCCGTTTGTGATTGAATACAACGTACGCCTGGGCGACCCCGAAACCGAGTGTATTCTGCCGCGCATTAAATCGGATTTTTTCGATGTGTTACAAGCCTGTGCTGATGGTCGGTTGGATCAAATTCAAGTTGAAACCGATGAAAGAGTGGCTGTTACCGTGATGCTCGTTTCCGAAGGCTACCCCGGTGAATATAGAAAAGGAAGGTTGATAGAAGGTTTGAATCAGGTGAGCGATTGCGCAGTTTTTCATGCCGGAACCAGTTTTGACATTGCCACCGAAAAGGTGAAAACTGCCGGAGGAAGAGTGATAGCTGTAACTGCCTTAGATTCTTCTCTTGAAATGGCAAGGGCTACAGCTTTTTTGAATGCCGAACGGATTGCTTTCCAAGGCCGCTATTTTAGAACAGACATTGGAGCCGATTTGTTGAATTACAAACCTGTTTAAAATTTTCGCGATGATTCGTTTTTTGCGTTCGAGTTTTCTGGCACAATACATATTCATCGTTTTTATTGCTGCCCTTCTTTGGCTGCCTTCCCTGCTGCGTGCACCGGCAGCGGTGGTTGCCGACAACATTTCGCCTATTTATACTTTTTTGTACCCCTATTTCCTCCTTTATCCGCATGTAACAATCATTTTTTCATTTATTTATCTGCTTTTTCAAGCATTTTTATTCAATCAAATTTTGGCTTCACATCATCTTATCGGGCGTGTTTCTTCATTAGGAACCTTTGTTTTTGTTGTTTTGATGAGCCTATCACCCGATCAAACGGTCATGTACCCGCTGTTGCTGGCCATGCCTTTGGTTTTATTTGCCATTTCGGTAATGTTCAAAATGTATGAACACACCAGCAATGAGCTTTCTATCTTTAAAGTAGCTTTCTTTATCGCCTTGGCCTCCATGGTTTATTTCCCGCTTGCGGTGCTGCTGCTATGGATTTTTTTAAGTCTTTTCGTGCTTCGCATCATTCATTTGAGGCTTTGGCTCATTCCCTTGATTGGTTTTTTGATTCCCTACCTTTTGTTGGCAGTGGTGTATTTTATGCAAAATAAACTGTTGGGTGAAGCAAAAATGTATCTCAGCTTACCCTCTTCATTTCATTTGACAATGCCCGAAGTTTCTGCCTATAGTTGGGTTTCTCTGGGATTACTTTTCCTGATGGTTTCAAAGGCTATCAGCTTATCATACAGCAATTTGGTTGACAATAACATCTCCATCAGAAAGCGAAAAGCCCTTATGAATGTACTGCTGCTGATTGGATTTTTCCCCTTATTTTATCAGCACGGCACTTTGATGCAGCGCATGGTGGTGTTCATCCCTTTGGCGGTTTACTTGGCTTTTAGTTATACTTATATCAAGAAATACCTGACTGCGCAACTGTTTTTGGCTTTTCTTTTGGCAACCGCCTTGCTCAACAACTATTATGTTTTGTTGCCATGAGTGTGCTTCAAGCCTTTTATCAGTCACGGCTGCTCGAAGCCGGTCTTGATGAAGCTGGACGCGGATGTTTGGCCGGACCTGTGGTGGCAGCAGCAGTAATTTTACCTCCCGATGCTGATCATCCGCTGCTCAACGACTCCAAAAAACTCTCTGAAACCAAACGGATTTTGTTACGAGAATGGGTTTTGACACATGCCCTGGCCTGGGGTATCGGTAATGCTTCGGTGGAAGAAATTGATGAAATCAACATTTTAAATGCTTCTTTTCTCGCCATGCACAGGGCTGTAAACCAGCTTACTATAACTCCACAATTGCTTCTTGTTGATGGTAACAGATTCAATGCCTATCCCGCCATTGTCCACCAATGCGTTATTGGCGGCGATGCCTTGTTTCGCTCCATTGCAGCAGCGTCTATTCTTGCCAAAACTGAACGCGACTTTTTAATGATCCAGATGCACCAACAATTTCCGGCTTACAATTGGCAACGCAACAAAGGCTATCCTACCATAGAACACCGTCGGGGCATCACCAGCAATGGAATTACGCCGCATCACCGTCGTTCGTTCAATATGGGGGTGCAGTGCCAACTTGAATGGTGATGCGTAAATGGAGTGGCGATGGCTTTTAATCAATGGATACTGTTGTTGCTGATTCATTTATCCTTATTTTTGACCATGAAACGGATTGCTGAGCGAGGATGAGTTTTTTCGACAATGAAGTTTATGGATAAAAAACAATTGATGGCATGAAACGGATTCTCTGGTTTACGGCACTGGCGGTAGTGGTTGTTTTTGGAGCTTTGTTTGTTGTGAAAACCAGCTTACAACCCAAAGATCCTTACGATGCTGTTCCAATTAATGCTACCTTAATCCTCGAATTGCCTCAAACAGGAGCTCTTTTTCAACTGGTTGAAAACGAGACTGTTTACTGGCCCGAAATAAGAGAAATTGACTTCTTAAAGGCGTTGCAAAACGATTTGTCTGCTTTTGATAGCTTGCTCAATTATCATTCAAAGGAGTTTCGCGAAAGTTTTGCCCTTTCGCCCTCTGTATGCGTAATGCTCGAAAACGAGCAGGATTATGGCTTTGTTTTCATCTTGAAAGTGGACAATGGAATTCACATGTATGACATTCCGCCTATGGCCATGAAAGCCTTTGGCGCTAATGTGGGAGTGATTGAACGCGATTTTGGTAATTACAATACCGCAACACTGGTGGACAAACGCAAAAATGGCCAGTTAAATTACTGTATTACCAATGGTTTGTTAATTGCCGGCTACGATCGAAAAAGCTTTGAATCGGCTTTGCTCCAGTTGGAAAAACCTGAAAAGTTGAGCTTCCAACCCGATTTTAGCCGCTTAAAAGCTACCGGCGGGAAGCAAGCAGATGCTTTTGTTTATCTTCAACCCGATCGTTTGCGGCTGCTGCTTCAAAACAATGCTTCTGAAAACTATAAAACGATTGCAGCCTTGCTCGCCCAACAGGCCGGCAGCTGGGCTTCGTTTGATATTGCATTAAAATCCAATGAGTTACTACTCAATGGATTTATTTTGCCAAGAAAAAACGATGTATTGGCAGCTTTAAGCAGTCAGGAGCCCATTGCACCCACTTTATTTGGGGCGATTCCTTTTGATACTCGCCTCTTTTTGCATTTTGGCTGGAGCAATTTGAACGATGCCCTGCCGCATTTTACCGATTCAACCCGTGTGAAAGCTCTTTCTGCTCATGCACAACTCGATCTAAATCAATATATTGTGCAACAACTTTCGGGTGAAATGGCATTAGGCTTTCGACCGGGAAACAAAGACGATAAAGTGTTTTTTGTTGCGGTCTTAAAAGACACTGAAACCATTCAAAACGCTTTGGAATTGTTGAGTAGGCCATTGGAAGGTACACCAGTGCGAAGAATTACCGATCCCTTGGTTTCCAATATGTTATCAACACTTTTGGGCGCTGCTTTTATCTCTATTTTTGATTTCCATTATGTAATTGCAAACAATTATTTAATTGTAGGTAACAATGTGGCCTCAGTAGAGCAAGTTCGTTATTTACAGGAAATAGGACGCAGCTTGGCCAACAACGAAAACTTTAAAGCTTTTTCCGACAATTTAAGCAACACCAGCAATGTTCTGTTGGTGGGCAACATCCGCGAAGGTCTCGACTTGCTGAACACTTTTTTCGATACCCGATTGGGATACCATATCAATCGCAATCGTAGGCAAATTGAAAATTTCGAAGCCTTTGCTTTGCAGCTTTCCGCAGCCGGCGAATTGG
>JADYZK010000082.1 GCA_020853175.1 Bacteroidales bacterium | reverse complement strand
AATGGAAGGCCATTCAACCCATCATTGAAGAGTTTTTTAGGGTGGAGTCAGACGAGCTGTATTACAGCATTTTGCCCACCACCACCCAATATGCGCGCAACGCTTTTTTTGCCGGTTTGATGCCCGCTGAAATACGCAGAAAGTTTCCGAAATATTGGGTTGATGAGGAAGACGAAGGCACCAAAAACCAGTTTGAATCGGAACTTTTGGGTGAGCAGCTGCGCCGATACGGCAAAGACATTCGGTATTCATACAACAAAGTGCTGAACTTGAATGTGGGTAAAAAGTTAGCCGAAAGCATGTCGAACCTGATGGTGAATAAGTTAAACGTCATCGTTTACAATTTTGTGGATATGCTGTCCCATGCCCGCACCGAGATGGAAATGATTCGCGAATTGGCTGAAGATGAACCAGCTTACCGATCGCTGATGCTTTCGTGGTTCAAACACTCTTCCTTATTTGACATCATCAAGTTTATCGCGCAAAAAAAATGCGATATGGTCATCACTACCGACCACGGTTCAGTGTATGTGAAGGACCCAGTGAAGATTTTGGGCGATCGTACTGTGAATACAAATTTGCGATATAAATATGGTAAAAGCTTAAAATACAACGCAAAAGAAGTGTTTGAAGTGAAAGACCCTGAGGATATTTTCCTACCACGAGTGAATGTTAGTACTGCCTACGTTTTTGCACGAGGAAACGACTTTTTCGCCTATCCCAACAACTACAATCACTATGTGAATTATTACCGCAACACCTTCCAACATGGAGGTATTTCGTTGCAAGAGATGCTGGTGCCCATCATTTTTCTCAAAGCAAAATGAAACATGTTATAGAAATTCATTCCCTTTCCGAATTGGAAAAAGTGGCTAAAACACTGGTTTCGCTCCTGGGCGAAGCCGGTGTTTTCGCCTTCTATGGACCCATGGGTTCGGGCAAAACAACCCTTATCAAATTAGTGTGTAAACAATTGGGCCTCAACGATGATGTGAGCAGCCCAACGTTTTCGCTCGTCAACGAGTATGGCGATGAGCGGGATGTGTTGGTATATCATTTCGATTTTTATCGCATCAACCGCATCGAAGAAGCGTATGATATTGGATATGAAAACTATTTTTACAGCAATCATACTTGTTTTGTAGAGTGGCCCGAAAAAATTGAGCAACTTTTACCCGAAAAATACGTAAAGATAACCATTGAAAACAGTGAACCAAACGAAACAAGACGATTTGAAATAGAGGTGATTCACCAAAAGTAAACCCGAAAAATCATGGCTGAAAACATACATTACAATCCATTTTCAAGCTCTGCTGGCATTTTAACACAAGAAGAGGTGTTAGAAGTCGCAAAGAAATCGAGCAGTTTAACCATTGGTATTCCGCGGGAGCTGTCGGCCAACGAAAACAGAATCGGATTGGTGCCTTCGGGGGTTCGACTACTTGTAAACCACGGCCATCGAATACTCCTAGAAAAAAATGCAGGCGAAAAATCTCGCTTTTCCGACCATGAGTATGCCGAAGCCGGCGCCGAAATTATTGATGATCACGCCTCTGTTTTTGGAGCCGATATTGTTTTGAAAATTGCTCCACCGCTTCGCGAAGAAATTGATTTGCTCGAAAAACACCGCTGTCTATTGTCGGCGGTTCAGTTTCCAACCCGCACCAAAGATTACTTTCAACATTTAATGACTAAAAAAGTAAACGCCATCGCCTTTGAGTTCATTCAAGACAAAACCGGGGCGCTTCCTTTGGTGCGTTCGATGAGTGAAATCATTGGCAATGCCACCATGCTGATTGCCGCCGAGTATCTCTGTCATCCGCAATATGGTAAGGGTATTATGCTGGGAGGCTTTCCCGGCGTACCTTCCACCGAGGTGGTGGTGATTGGCGCAGGAACAGTTGCCGAATATGCTTCGCGGGCAGCTCTTGGCTTAGGTGCGCAAGTGAAAGTGTTTGATAACTCCATCTATAAGCTACGAACTTTACAAAACAACCTCAAAGAAAGAATCTATACCTCTGTCTTTCAACCTGATGAAATTGAAAAAGCACTTCTAACGGCCGATGTTGTAATTGCCGCCAAACATGCTGCCGAAGGAACCACACCTTGCTTTATCCCCGCCGAATTTGTTAAAAAAATGAAACCTGGCTCTGTCATTATTGATGTAAGCATTGACCAAGGAGGCTGCTTTGAGACCTCACGCCCTACCAATCACCAAAACCCTGTATATCAGCTACATGACATCACGCATTATTGTGTGCCCAACATAGCATCAAAAGTTCCCAGAACGGCCTCAACATCATTCAGTAATTTCTTTAGCGGACTCTTGCTCGAAATTGCTGAAAATGGCGGTGTTGACAAAACACTGAAAAACAACAGAGCCTTCTCTAAAGGCGCGTATATTTTTAACGGCATCCTTACTAACCATCAAATCAGTAAGTTGCACGATATTCCTTTTCAACATTTGGACTTGTTGCTTGCGGCATTCTATTAACTGATGGGTCGCTAAAATTTAGATGGATGGACTATTCGATCTAAAAAGCCATTGTTGCTTTTGTGGCATCTTATTTTTATCACCACTTTTGCAAACGAAAAACAAGGCATTTTTTGAAAAACGAATCTGAGAACACAATGAAATCAAATACTTTTTATGGAACTGATGCGTTGCAACAACTTAGAAACGTGTTGGTTGAGTGCGAAAAAAACAAACAGAAAATTGTATTTTTAAGTGACACTCATACCAATAAGTATTGTGTTCCGGTGTTGATGGAAATGCTCGAACAGTCAGCATCCAATTTTCATCAAATTATCATTCCCGCAGGCGAAGCCCACAAAACCCTTGACAGCGTTGCCAACATCTGGCAACAATTGACTGCCTTAGGAGCCGGTCGCGATGCCTTTTTGATCAACCTTGGCGGTGGCATGGTGACCGACATTGGAGGGTTTGCTGCCTCATGCTTTAAACGCGGTATTCGAACCATTCATATTCCTACAAGCCTTTTGGCAATGGTTGATGCTGCCATTGGAGGCAAAACAGGCATTGATTTTCAGTACTTTAAAAATCATATTGGCACTTTTTACCCATCCGAGATGGTGCTGATTTTCAATGAATTTTTATCAACTTTGCCTGAACGAGAACTTTTATCGGGTTTTGCGGAGGTGTTGAAATATGGTTTTATTTCCGATAAGCAATTGCTTGATGCTGATCCACAACAATTTACAACATCGCCAGCTCTTACGTTGATCCGCCAATGCGTTGATATCAAAAAAGCCATCACAACGCTTGATCCCACAGAAAAGGCTCAACGCAAAATCTTAAATTTTGGCCATACCATTGGACATGCTTTAGAATCTTATGCACTCGAAAACGAAATTTCATTGTTGCACGGAGAAGCAATAGCGGCAGGAATGTTGGCCGAACTGTACCTTTCGCACCGACTATTGCAACTGCCCTTGCAAGTGGCCGAAAACTTAAGCACAACTTATAAAAAGTTTTACAAACCTTATAAATTTTCTGAAAACGACATAACCAATTTGATTGAAAGGATGTTTCAAGACAAAAAAAACAACAGCAACAAGCTGCTTTTTGTATTGATAACATCCATTGGCCAAGCCGTGTATGATCAAGAAGTATCAATAGATTTGGTTCGCGAAAGTCTTCATTATTATCTCTATATAGTTGAATAATAGAATGTTAATAAAAATTAATAAAAAAGACTTTAAGGCTGAGGTACGCCTCCCAGAAAGCAAAAGTATCAGCAATAGGGCTTTGATGATTTGCGCTTACGGCGGATTTGATTTCAGCTCCATTGATGCACTTTCCGAGGCAGATGACACACGTATGTTAATTGAAAACCTTCAATTGATTCAACAAGCAGTAACGCACGATTTGCCAACTATTATTCACTGTGGCAACGCCGGCACCGTTTTCAGGTTTTTGGTCAGTTACCTCGCTTCATTTCAAGGAAATTGGATACTCACAGGTGATGAAAGGATGAAATCGCGACCTGTTTCTGATCTTGTGAATGGTCTGAAACAGTTGGGAGCCAACATTCAATATGTTGAAAAAGAAGGATTTGCTCCTCTTCATATTCAAGGAAAGCAACTTCAAGGGGGCAAAACCATGGTAAGCATGGAAAAAAGCAGTCAGTTTGCGTCGTCCCTCGTTTTGGCAGCTCCCACTTGGAAAAATGGCCTTGAATTGGAACTGAGCGGAAATTTGAGCTCCATGCCTTATCTGGAAATGAGCTTGAATGTGATGAAATGGTTTGGTGCTCATGTTGTTGTCAGCAATCGAATTATACACATTCTGCCATTGGAATATAAGAAAAAACACCTAACCGTAGAGCCCGATTGGAGTGCTGCTGCATTTTGGTTTGAATTGGTTGCACTAAGTGAAGGTGGAGAACTACTTATTAAAGACTTGTCATCCAATAGTTTACAAGGCGACAAGGAAATGGTTTCTATGTTCTCTCAACTTGGCGTTGAAGCCTTTGAGGAACCTGATGGCCTGTTGATTTTTAAAACAGGAAAAATAGCCAAGAAACTACAATTTGATTTGCACGACCATCCCGATATGCTTCCAGCTTTGGCTGCAACCTGCGCCGGACTGAAAGTTCAAGCGCGTTTTACCGGACTTGAAAACCTCAAATACAAAGAATCGGACCGTACGGCTGCCCTTCAAACCGAACTTCTAAAAATCGGATGTCGTTTCGATAAAATTACCGAAGGCGTTTTTGATCTTCATCCTAAAACTCAAATCACTGATCTTCAGCCCGTTTATTTTCACACTTACCACGATCATCGTATGGCAATGGCTTTGTCGCCACTCGCAATGGTGATCGGTGCTGTTACAATAGAAAATCCATCGGTGGTTGTGAAATCATATCCGCATTTTTTTAAAGAACTAAATCACACTCAAGCTGTTACACTGATTGAACCTTTGTGATAATTTGCCCTAAAAATGACTTATAAAATAAAAATCATCTAAAAACATTCCTTTGGCCTATATTTGCATTTTATTCCCAAATATATGACTGTTGATCTTTTCATTCCGTGTTTTGTTGATCAGATGTATCCTGAAACAGGCATGAATGTAGTGAAAGTTTTACAAAAAGCCGGCGTTGAAGTTCATTACAATCCCGAGCAAACTTGTTGCGGCCAAATGGCCTTCAACAGTGGTTTTTGGGATGAAGCCAAAAAACTTGGGGAAAAATTTTTGAAAGATTTCCACAACGATAGGCCTGTTGTTGGACCCTCCGCTTCGTGCACGGGATTTGTTAAAACTTCTTATCAAGAGCTTTTCCACAACACATCTAACCATCTGGAGTACAAGAAGATGGTAAGAAACATTTATGAGCTCACTGATTTTTTAGTCAACCAAATTGGTGTTATTGATTTAGGTGCCAGTTTTCCGCATCAGGTTACTTTTCACGATAGCTGTTCAGGACTTCGTGAGTACGGCCTTAAAAAAGAAGCCCGTATTTTACTGTCAAAAGTGAAGGGTCTCAAACTGGTTGAGATGAAAGACACCCATGTTTGCTGCGGCTTTGGCGGCACCTTCTCACTCAAAAATGAAGCTATAGCCGTTGCCATGGCTGAGCAAAAAGTTCAGAATGCCTTAGATACTGAGGCTGAGTATATTGTATCAACTGATCTCTCGTGTCTTATGCATCAGCAAAGCTATATCAACAAAAACAATCTCCCGATCAAAACCATCCATATCGCTGATATATTAGCATCAGGTTGGTAAATTATACCCGGTTTTCTTGCTTTAAAAATCATTCTTTAATAGGATGATCAGGTGTTTTACACATTCCTTATTTTTCAGACGGAATGTTTAACCCAAAAACTCAGCTTTAGTTTTGGAAGCTATCGCGCAGTCCTTCCTTCAAAAAGGGTTGTAATTCATCGAATGATAAAAACAATGTTGTTGTGCCAAACGACCGCGGTGCTATTTCGTAGTAATTGTAGTGAAAGAAGATTCCGAATGGACTGATAAAAAAGTTTTCAGAAGGAGAAACTTCAGAAACAAAATATCCACAATCTTGCAGATCAGCACTTTCAATACAACCTGCCTTGGCTTTTAATTTGCTCGTAAGCTTTTGACTGAGCGCATTGTCAAAACCACTGACAAATATTTTATCCAAAGTAACCGCTTCGGATGTTACGGTGTCAAACAGTCCAAAAGAAACATTGAACATTCCATTTGCTCCGCCGGTAAACACATAAATTTGCTTTCGCAAGATGATGAAGCGTTCGTTCATCCACACTATCGTACCATCAATACTTTCAAACCACTGAAAGGAAGGCCCTTTTTCACCTTCAAAATCAGAGAGTTTTAAATATTGTTCGAAAAAATCCTGGATGTTGAAATACACCTGTTGGCCAAAACCTGTCGTTTTATGGCTGTCGGCAACCAGGGCATAAAAATCAGCAAAAGAACCTTGAAGTGAAATTAACGAATCGGAAGGAACCAATAAATTGACTTCAATAATGGCCTCAGGTGACTGAGGCTCGTCAGGAAACAATTTTAAAGAAGCATTGCGGTACAACTTACGGAAATGATCGCTCCACGATGTGGTTTGCTTTTCACATTCCATTTGAGTTGTCTCTGGTTGCAGAAGTTTAAAAATACCTTTTAGGCTGTTATCATTTAATTTCCCGACAAACACCTCTTTTTCATTCTCCAATACTTTCAGTATTAATGAATTATCCGCATCTAATTTGCCTTCGAGTTCAAGATATCCAACAGTATCAACTCCCAAATCATCCCTCACTTGGTAGAACATTTGTGCCGCGATGTTCGACTCTATTGTTTGTAGGAGTACCGACACTTCTAATGCGCCACTTTTGCCATGGAAGCGACTGATTTTCAAACCTTGTGGTGATGCAGCAAAGGCAGTAAAAAGCAAAGAAAACAACAGGTATAAGTGAAGTCTTTTTCTCATTTTTAGGCTATAAATAAATGAATAACAGGTGACCTATACAAAAGTACATGATTAAATCTATTCTGATATAGTGATTGATAAAATAACAATGGAAAAAGAGCTTGGAAGGTAAAAACAAGAGCAAAAGGCACAAAAAAAGTGTGACAAATTTTTGCCACACTTTTATTAATTGTTTTGATGAAACCTCTGTTTCAATACATAAATTCTATCAAAATTTTATAAACGATTATTTATTTGAAGGTTTAGGATAAATGTTGTCTGTGTTGCGATAACCTGATTTATCGAGGTACCAATCTTGGTATTCCGTTCCTGATGAAAGTGCCCATTCGGCAAATTTGAGGTATGTTACAAGAATATCCACTTT
>JADYZK010000081.1 GCA_020853175.1 Bacteroidales bacterium | reverse complement strand
CACCCCTATTCCGACTTTATTTTTGCCATCATCATTGAGGAATACGGCCTACTGGGCGGAGCTTTCATTGTGTTGCTCTACATGATTCTGCTGTTTCGAGCCGTGGTCATTGTTACCAAAATACCCCAAACATTTGGCGCGTTTCTCACCATCGGGGTGGCCTTTAGTTTGGTTTTTCAAGCCATGATCAATATGGGCGTGGCTGTTGACATCTTTCCGGTTACCGGACAACCGCTTCCCTTAGTCAGTATGGGCGGAACCTCTATTTGGTTTACGAGTCTTTCGCTAGGGATTATTCTGAGCGTGAGCAAAGAAGTTGCAAAAAAATCACAAAACACCAATGCCGATGAAGCCGAAGTTACCGAGATATATTCTTAGTGGTGGAGGCACAGGCGGGCATATTTTTCCCGCGATTGCCATTGCCGATGAAATAAAAGCCCGCCAGCCGCAGGCCGAAATTCTATTCATCGGTGCCAAAGGACGCATGGAAATGGAACGCGTGCCCAAAGCGGGATATGAAATTAAAGGTTTATGGATCAGCGGATTACAAAGAAGTTTAAAATTGAGCAATTTAAGTTTTCCGTTCAAACTTCTTTCTGCTTTAGCAAGTGCAGATAACATTATTAAAGCTTTTCAACCCGATGTGGTGATTGGCGTTGGCGGCTATGCCAGCGGGCCAACGCTAAGAGTGGCCACACGGCGGCACATCCCTACCCTTATACAAGAGCAAAACTCATTTCCCGGTATCACCAACAGGCTATTATCGAAAAAAGTGAATCGCATTTGCGTGGCTTACGAACAGATGGATCGTTGGTTTCCGGCAGAAAAAATTATCCTCACCGGAAACCCGTTGCGGCAAAAATCAATTGACATTGCAGGGAAAAAAGCAGAAGCTCTGGGTTACTTCGGCCTCAAAGGCGAGTTGCCTACTGTGGTTGTTGTTGGCGGAAGTCAAGGTGCTTTCGCTATCAACCGAGCCCTTTTTAACAATCTTTCTGCCCTCAAAACTGAGAACATTCAGCTGATTTGGCAAACAGGCAACACTTATCTATCCACGGCAAGTAGTGGCATTGCTGCTCAAGGAATGGAAGAAAAAGTGAAAGCTGTTGCATTTATCGAACGCATGGATTTGGCGTATAGTGTTGCCGATCTTATTGTTTCGCGCGCCGGTGCCATGAGCATTGCCGAGATCAGTGCAGTGGGTAAACCTGCTATTTTAGTGCCACTGCCGACAGCTGCCGAAGACCATCAAACAAAAAATGCTCACCGTTTGGTTGCAAAAAATGCAGCGCGTTGGGTAAAAAACGAAGAAGCCGAAACCAACTTGATCCCTGAGATTTTTCAATTGCTCCAAAATTCTGATCTGCTGCAAACCATGAGCCGCAATGTGAAAGAATTTGCTCAACCCGAAGCCACCAAAAAAATTGTAGATGAGATACTTAAATTAACTTCCTTATGAGATACGGCAAAGGACATACGCTATATTTCCTCGGTATCGGTGGCATAGGAATGAGTGCCTTGGCACGGTATTTCAAACAGCATGGCGTCGAGGTTTCGGGCTACGACAAAACACCCACACGGCTCACCGAAAGTCTGACCAAGGAAGGTATTCCTGTGCATTATTCGGATGACATTCTGCAAATTCCTCAACAAATTGATTTGGCTGTAATTACTCCAGCGATCCCCTCCGACTTAGAAATACTGAAGCATCTGCGTGAAAAAGGAATTAAGCTGATGAAACGTGCCGAAGTTTTGGGTATGATCACCTCAGAAATACCTACGATTGCCATTGCCGGAACACATGGAAAAACAACCATCACCTCAATGGTTGCCCACATTTTGCATGAAGCCGGTCTTCAAATTACAGCTTTTATTGGTGGCATTGCCAATAATTTCAACAGCAACCTCGTTCTCTCTGAGCAAAGCAGCTGGATTGTAGTGGAGGCCGATGAGTTTGACAAAAGTTTCCTGCTTTTAAATCCGGATATTGCTGTCATCTCCTCAATGGATGCCGACCATCTTGATGTTTATGGAAGTCACGCCCTCATGCAGCAACAATACAATCAGTTTGCAGACGGCATCAAAGAAAAGGGCATTCTCATTCACAAAACAGCTTTGCCAATCACAACAACGCGAACAACATCCACTTACAACCTGTCGGGAAACGCAAGCGTAACCGCCAACAACATCAAAGTGACTGATGGCACTTTTCAGTTCGAGCTGGTAGCCGAGGGCCATCTACCACAAGAAATAACATTGAAAATACCTGGTCGCCACAATATTGAAAATGCTTTGGCGGCGGCCACTGTTGCCCTTCAAGTGGGTGTTTCAGTAAGTGACATTGCCCGGGCAATTACTTCATACTCCGGTGTTTGGCGTAGATTTGATATCCGTATAAAAACATCTTATCACACGTATATTGACGATTATGCACATCATCCCGAAGAGCTGAAGGCTTGCATTCAAACGGCAAGAGAACTTTATCCTCAATCGCAAATAGTAGGCATTTTTCAACCCCATTTATTTACGCGTACCAGGGATTTTATGACTGAATTTGCACAGAGCCTGTCCGATCTTGACACTTTGATTTTGCTCGACATTTATCCGGCCCGCGAAAAACCCATCAGCGGCGTAAATGCTAACGAACTGCTTCAATTGTGCACCAACAACACAAAATTCGTTTTATCAAAGGCTGAAACCCTTGGTTTTGTGCAAGTGAACCGTCCCAGGGTACTGCTTACTATGGGTGCGGGCGACATTGATCAATTGGTTGAACCCATCCAAAAAATGATGTCATCATGGTAAAAAAGATTTTGGAAATATCAACATGGGTTTTGTCGGCACTAGGTTTGGTAGCCCTTCTGGGTTTTGCCAGAATAACCCATTACAAACAGGCTGTAACCGGCCTCGACCTTGAGATACAAGCCAACGAAGAAGGCGGTTTTTTACACTACAACGAGATACATCTGAGTATTACTGAGCTCGTGGGAGCCAATAGAACCAAACCTTTGAGCAACATCCATGTGCTTTCGTTACAAAAACAACTTGAAAGAAATCCTTTTGTTGCACATGCCGAGGCTACGACCACTTTAGAACGCAGACTTAGAGTAAAACTCATTGAGCGTGAACCCTTTGTTCGGCTTTTTACCAACGACAATGTCTCCTATTATATTGATAAAGACAAGTTCATTTTCCCGACACAAAACGAGCATATCAGCCGCGTGCTCATCGCCAACGGTCAAATAGACCCCCTGCCTATACCGCCCGAAGCAGCCTTCAAATTGGATCAGCTAATCAACAAAAAGCATCCGGTTTTTTCCATCGCCAAGGCAGCATCAGCCATCACCTCCGATCCATTTATGCAAGTACTTATAGATCAAATATATGTGAACGAAAAAAACGAAATTGAACTTACACCCAAGGTGGGTAATGCACCCATTCTGGTAGGCGACACGAATGATATCAATCAAAAAATATTTAACATATCTGCCTTTTTTCAATCGCGGGCCAACGATCCTCGCTTGTTGGAATACAGTAGCATCAACGCAAAATTTAGAAACCAAATCGTTTGTACAAAAAGAGATACCCTATGAAAACATCGGAAATTATTGTGGGTTTAGATATCGGAACAACAAAAATTGCCTGTATCGTTGGCCGTCGAAATGAAAATGGAAAAATTGACATCTTAGGCTATGGTCGCTCCGATTCAATCGGTGTGAAACGTGGTATGGTATCCAATATCGAAGATACTGTCAACTCCATCAAAAAAGCAGTTGAAGAGGCCAGTGTGCGGTCTGATGTTGACATCAAGCACGTTAACATTGGCATTGCAGGCCAGCACATTAAAAGCCTTCAGCACCGGGGAAGCTTAATTCGAGAATCGAGCGATACAGAAATCAATCGTTTAGAATTAGACAAGCTCAGCAACGATATGTACAAGCTCAGCATGACCGCCGGTGAAGAAATTATTGATGTTATACCGCAAGATTATATGATTGACGGCGAACAGGGCGTAAAACAACCTGTTGGCATGTTGGGAAGTAAGATTGAAGCCAATTTTCATGTCATTATCGGTCAAACAGCCGCAGCAAAAAACATTTTGAAATGCGTGAAACGAGCAGGCTTAGAAATGGTTGACTTAATTCTTGAACCCATCGCTTCGGCGGAATCAGTGTTAAGCGAAGAGGAGAAAGAGGCCGGCGTTGTGCTTGTTGACATTGGCGGTGGAACCACGGATATTGCCATATTTTACGACAAAATCATCCGCCACACAGCAGTTATTCCCTTTGGCGGCGACATCATCACCGAAGACATTCGGGAGGGATGCACCATCATTAAAAAACATGCCGAAGAGGTAAAAGTGAAATTTGGTTCCGCCGTGGCGAGCCTCAACAGAGACGATGAAGTCGTTTCGATTCCGGGTATCAGAGGCAGGCCTGCAAAAGAAATTTCTTTTCGCAATCTGGCTTCCATTATCCAAGCCAGGATGGAAGAAATCATCGAACATGTCTATTACGAAATAAAAAATTCGGGCTTAGAGCGAAAACTCATTGCCGGCATCGTCCTCACCGGTGGAGGCGCTTTAATGAAACATATTGACCAGTTGACGGCTTTCCTCACCGGAATGGAAGTGCGTATCGGCTACCCCAACGAGCATTTAGCAAAGGGAACCTCCGAAGAACTTGCCAGTCCTATGTATGCCACCGGAATTGGATTGGTGATTGAAGGCATCAAGCGTTTTGATTTTGAAATGGAGATGGATCGCATGAAAGAAATCATTACCGAGGAGGGGAAAGCCACTAAAAAACCTATCCGCGAAATACTTGAAGATACCAAAGAAAAGAAGCGCCAAAGCTACCTCGACAAAATTATTAAGCTTTTTGAACGCGATTTGATCGAATAACCGAGGTTATCAACCATAGATTGTTAACAAAAAAACAAAAAGAAGTCCACCATTCAACAATAAGAAATTAATTTTAAAAAATATTATTATGACCGAAATGCTAAAGTTTGAACACCCAAAAGACCAGTCAAACATCATCAAAGTTATTGGTGTAGGAGGCGGCGGCAGCAATGCTGTTACACACATGTACCATCAAGGAATTAAAGGGGTTGATTTTGTGTTGTGCAACACCGATTCGCAAGCACTCGACACCAGTCCGGTTCCCAACAAAGTTCATTTGGGCAAACGCCAATTGGGAGCAGGCAACGTTCCATCAGTGGGACGCGATGCAGCCATTGAAACCACCGATGAGCTTAAAGAATTGCTCGAACCGCACACAAAGATGCTTTTTATTACGGCTGGAATGGGCGGTGGAACCGGAACTGGAGCGGCTCCGGTTGTGGCCAAAATTGCCCGAGAACTTGATATTTTAACCGTAGGAATCGTTACCCTGCCTTTTAGTTTTGAAGGCAAAAAACGCCGTCAGCAAGCCATCGAAGGTATCGAAGAGCTCAGAAGACACGTTGACACACTGCTTATTATCAGTAACGACAAGCTACGAGAAGAATACGGCAATATGCGTTTAACCGAAGCATTCAAAAAGGCCGATGATGTGCTAACTATTGCTTCAAAAGGTATTGCCGAAATCATCACCGTTACCGGTTATATCAACGTTGACTTTGAAGATGTAAAAACCGTGATGAAAAACAGCGGAAAAGCCATCATGGGATCAGCCATCGCCTCGGGCGATAACAGAGCATTGAAAGCCATTGAAGAAGCCATGCGTTCGCCGCTATTGAACGATTCTAACATTTCGGGTGCCAAAAATATCCTGTTGTACATTACCTCAGGCGAAGAAGAAATCTCCCTGGACGAGGTGCACGAAATCACCGATTATATCCAGCACATCTGCGGAAATTCTGCCGAGGTCATTTGGGGTAATGGAGTGGACAATACGTTGGAGAACAATATCGCGTTAACCATTATCGCAACCGGTTTCGAGAATGAAGAAACAATTTCCATGACCGCCAATCCGGCTGACGTAAAAGTAAGACAACTATACGACGACAACAGCGAAACAGCTTCTTCAAATGTCGGTAACAACAAACCTACAGCAGTAAAAGTGTTCACCATTGGAAATGAAGAGGACACTGAAAAAGAAAATGAAGACAAGAAATTTTCGTCAACGCCAAAGGAATCCCTGCCAGCTCAACAAAAAATCCATCAACTTTTTGAAGAGCCTGCTCAGGAAATAATTGAGTTTGAAGCCTTAGCTGAAGAAATAGAGATGGAAGAAGCACCCCTCACTTCATCAATGATAAAAGATGCTGACGATATCATTTTTGAAGTTGTTGAACCCAAAATTGAAGCCAGAACCGAAAGGATAAGAGAAAATATCGAGCGAATTATTCATGACGAAGACAGCATTGATCGTTTAGAAAATGAAAGAAGAAGCATGGAGCGTCAAAATCGCTTGAAAGCCATGAGTATGAAAATCAAAACAGACCAGGGTTTAGAAGAGCTTGAGAAAATTCCGGCCTATATGCGCAAAGGCACCGATGTAAAGCAAGCCATTGACACCAAAGAAACGTCAAGATACAGTATTGACAGCACTACGGGCCGACCCGGACTGCGCTTGGACAATCCTTTTCTTCACGACAATGTAGATTAAGTTTAAAACCATGGAATTAGAACTTATCATCAACAACGACATCAAGCAGGCGATGCTGGCCAAAGATATGCGTAAACTTAACGCATTGCGAGCCATCAAAGCAGCACTTTTACTCGAAAAAACGGGTAAAGATGTCAACAGCGGCATCATTCCTGAAACTGTTGAACTCAAACTTTTGCAAAAGTTAGTGAAGCAAAGGAAAGAAGCGGCGACCATCTACACAGAACAAAAACGCGATGACCTTGCTGAGGAAGAACTCTATCAAGCTGCTATCATTGAAAAATATCTGCCTTCACAAATGTCGGAAGAAGAAGTGAAAAGCATTGTGATGGAAGCCATTCAGGCAACCAACGCCAGCGGAATACGCGATATGGGAAAAGTTATGGGCGTAGCCTCAGCCAAAATTTCCGGTAAAGCCGACAACCAAATGGTGGCCACCATCGTGAAAGCACTTTTAAACAGTTAATTTTTTGGGGTCAGATATGACTCCTTCTCATAGGGGGGAAATAAAAAAGGGGCTTTTAGCCCCTTTTTTTATTTCTAATATCAGATTACTATCCAAGTGCTACGCGCTTAAATTCAGTAACAGTAAGCGTTTTGTCGCTTTCTGATAAGTACTGACGAACAGTCTTTTTGTTTTCACGAATAAAATCCTGATTCAACAAAGTGCTTTCGCGATAGAACTTATTCAGTTTTCCACGTGCAATTTTTTCAAGCATTTCTTCTGCTTTTCCTTCGTTGCGCGCTTGTTCCATACCGATTTCGATTTCACGTTGGATGGCTTCTTGCGACACATCTCCTTCGTCAATTGCAACCGGATCCATGGCAGCTACTTGCATAGCCAACTCATGTCCAATCTGTTGTACGTTTGGAGCTGTTGCAACGTTCATCCCAATAATGGTTGACAAACGGTTTCCGCTATGGATGTATGCGGCTGTAATAGGAGCTTCAATTTTATAAAAAGCACCTAAATCAATCTTTTCACCAATAACGCCTGTTTTTTCAATGATGGTTTCTTGAACCTGACGTCCATTAAGGTTTAAAGACTTGAGTTCGTCAATGCTTTGAACCCTATTGGCGATAGCGAGATCAAGAATGGAATGGGCATATTTCACGAAATCTTCATTTTTTGCAACGAAGTCAGTTTCGCAATTCACCATTACCAAGGCAGCATATTTTTGATCGTCACTCACTTTGGCAATAATAACACCTTCAGTAGCGTCGCGATCGGCACGTTTGGCAGCTACTTTTTGTCCTTTTTTTCTAAGGTAATCAACGGCTTGTTCCATATCTCCATTGCTTTCGACGAGTGCTTTTTTGCAATCCATCATACCTGCACCTGTGAGTTTTCTGAGGTCGTTTACCTGAGCAGCAGTAATATTCATTTGCTTATAAATCTTTTAATTTGAGATAATTATTTTCTGGCGGCAGGACGACGTGGTCTTTTTCCTTTGGCATCATCACCGGCGGGTTTGTTGCGACCGGCATTGCCTTTGTTGTCCTCATCGTCGGCATCGAAATTCTTTTCGTTATCGTCGCCAAAATCGTCACCCTCTGTGTCGCTGTCTTCTTGTCCTTTGTCTTTGGCCATTTTTCTTTCGTTCAACCCTTCTTCAATAGCCTCGGCCATTGTGCGCAGGATGAGAGAGATAGATTTGCTGGCATCGTCATTTCCCGGGATAGGGAAGTCAATGATGTTGGGATTGGCATTGGTATCCACGATAGCAAAAGTGGGAATGTTGAGTTTGCGGGCTTCGGCAATGGCGATGTGTTCTTTCACAACGTCAATTACAAACAAAGCCGAAGGAAGGCGGTTCAAATCGGAAATACTTCCAAGGTTCTTTTCAAGTTTTTCGCGTTCGCGCTGAATTTGAAGACGCTCTCTTTTGGAGAGGTTCATGTATGAATCGCTCACCATGAGCTTATCAATATTCGTCATTTTGCGCACGGCTTTGCGGATGGTAGCAAAGTTGGTGAGCATTCCACCGGGCCAGCGTTCAGTAACATAAGGCATGCCTATTTTACTTACTTCCTCGACCACGATGCTTTTGGCTTGTTTTTTTGTGGCAACGAAAAGAATTTTCTTTCCTGAGCGAGCCATCTGACGAAGAGCGTTAGCCGCTTCTTCAATTTTAGCCTGTGTTTTGTATAAGTCAATGATGTGGATTCCATTGCGTTCCATAAAAATATATGGGGCCATATTTGGATTCCATTTTCTTCTGAGGTGGCCAAAATGAACACCTGCGTCTAATAAATCTTCAAAGGATACTCTTGACATAAAAAATGGGTTAAAAAATGTTTACTTTCACGAATACAACTATTGAGTAGATCATAATGACATCTCAACAATTTGGATACTAAACAAAATCGTTTGCCGGTAAGACTAACGTTTGCTGAATTGGAATTTCTTACGGGCTTTGGGTTGACCTGGTTTCTTACGTTCAACCATTCTGGGGTCGCGACGCATAAGGCCTTTGGCTTTAAGAACAGGGCGATACTCTTCGTTGTTAATTTCGCAGAGGGCACGGCTGATAGCAAGGCTCAGCGCTTCGGCCTGACCATTGATTCCGCCACCGGCAAGATTTACTTTAATGTCGTAAACACCTAAGTTTCCTGTGAGTGCCAAAGGCTGCTCAACAACAAACTGAAGGATGCCTGTTGGGAAATATTCCCTGAAATCCCGCTTATTAACAACAATGCTGCCGCTTCCACTTTTAAGATAGATGCGCGCAACAGCAGTCTTCCTCCTGCCTAAAGTGTTGATTACTTCCATGATGTTTATTTAATTGTATTTAATGTTAATTCCTTGGGTTGCTGCGCCTCATGTTTGTGGTCAGGGCCGGCATAAACGTAAAGATTGCGAAACAACTCGGCACCCAATTTTGTTTTTGGAAGCATCCCTTTTACGGCATGTTCAACAACGGCAATAGGCTTGCGTTTCAGTTGTTCTTTAATCGGACGGATGCGTTGTCCACCGGGAAAACCCGTGTGACGAACGTAATACTTCGTCTCCATTTTGTTTCCGGTGAGGGTGATCTTTTCAGCATTGATCACAATCACGTTATCGCCACAATCGCTGTGGGGAGTGAAGGAGGGTTTGTGCTTGCCTCGCAAAACTTGCGCGATGGTCGAAGCCAATCGTCCTAAGACCAGGCCTTCAGCATCAATAACCATCCATTGTTTGTTAGCGTTCTCCTTGTTAACGCTAACAGTTTTGTAACTCAGTGTATTCATTGACTTGTAGATTATACTTCTTTCGTTTCAGTACATACTTTTTCCAAAACGGGGTGCAAAAATAGAAACATTTTTTCAATTCAACAAATTTACTAACATCTATTTGTTGATAAATATATCTGTAACTTTTTGAACCACCGACACAAACAAAAAGATTCTTTGTTAAAAATCAAAGAGGCATCGCGAACCTCTTTACCGTTTTTGAGCCTGCAAATGTAACATTATAAAGCAAACCTTTTGAAATAGATTTACATCCTGATGTAGATCGTGTTGCGCCATGAAGTGAGGCAGCAATCCAAAGGTTAGCTTGAAGCCAGAAACATCTGTGCCGTTTTCTTTGTTACTTTTGCCTAGGAAATGAATAAAAAAGGAGACCCATGTCAATCATCACGCACAACATCACCAAAGTTTACGGAAGCCAAAAAGCACTCCATGATGTTTCGCTTACTATACACCGCGGGGAAATAGTTGGTTTATTGGGCCCCAACGGTGCCGGCAAATCAACCTTAATGAAAATCCTAACATGCGTTTTGCCACCAACCTCCGGCACAGCTTCTGTTATGGGCTTCGATGTGCAGGAGCAATCCATCGAAGTGAGGCGTTTGGTGGGTTATTTGCCCGAAAGCAATGCCTTATACACTGATATGTATATCCGCGAATTTCTTGCTTTTGTTGCAGGGCTGCATCATTTGGGATCGCAAACGGCCTCACGAATTGATGAGATGATTCAGCTTACCGGACTGGAAGCTGAAGTGCATAAAAAAATCAGAATGCTCTCCAAAGGCTACAAGCAAAGGGTAGGCATCGCGCAGGCACTCATTCACAATCCGCAGGTTTTAATCCTCGACGAACCTACATCGGGTCTCGATCCTAACCAGTTGATTGAAATCAGAAATCTGATTAAAAACATTGGTAAAGACAAAACCATTATCCTCTCAACCCACATCATGCAAGAGGTTGAGGCCTTGTGCAACCGCGTTGTGATTATTAACAAAGGTGAAATTGTGGCCGATGATGTGCCCGAAAACATCAGCAAAACCAAAGACATCATTGTGGTGGAGTTTCTGCAAACGGTTGTAGTTGCTGCCTTGAAGAAAATTTCAGGAATAAAAAACGTTACCCAAGAAGGCAATAGCTGGCTTATTGAACAAAAAGATGGGGTTGATGTACGTCAAAACCTTACCAAATGGGCTGTTGAAAACAACCTTACCATCCAATCGCTAAAGAAAAAAAGCCTGAGCATGGAAGAGTCGTTCCAAAAACTCACCCGATCGTCTTAAAATAATGAGCATAAAAGATCGTTTTGTGTAATCGAGTGCATTTTGGACAAATGCTCGAGTATTTATTACATTTGTAGAAATGTTGACCTTGTGCACCTTATTTATATAAGGAATGTTAAAAGTCGCATTTTTACTCACCAATAATTTTTAGGTTTGAAAACAAAGAGTGAAATCATTCAAATAGCCACACAGGTTATTCATAACGAGATGAATGCTTTAGGAGGCTTAGTTGATCAATTAAGCGATGATTTTTCATCCGCCGTTGAGGCGATTTTCATCTCAAAAGGAAAGGTCATTGTGTGTGGCATTGGTAAAAGCGCCAACATCGCACAGAAAATAGTGGCCACTTTTAACTCCACCGGAACCACGGCTGTTTTTCTTCATGCTGCCGATGCCATTCATGGCGATTTGGGTATTGTGAGAGATGAAGATATCATTATACTACTTTCGAAAAGCGGAGAAACACCTGAAATTAAAGTGCTTGTGCCATTATTTCAATTGCGTGGCAACACACTCATTGCCCTGGTGGGAAACACCAAATCCTACCTTGCCTTGCAGTCGGATTACGTTTTAGATGCCGGCGTTTCGCGCGAAGCATGTCCTAACAACTTGGCGCCCACGGCCAGCACCACGGCTCAGCTTGTTTTGGGCGATGCCTTAGCTGTAAGTTTATTGGAGTGTCGTGGCTTTACTGCCGATGATTTTGCCAGAGTGCATCCGGGGGGAGTTTTAGGCAAGCAGCTTTATCTGAGGGTGAAAGATGTTTACACCCAAAATCAAGTTCCGGCGGTGGATGCAGAAGATGATTTAACAAAAATTATTGTCGAAATTTCTGCTAAACGCTTAGGAGCCGCTGCCGTATTGGAAAAAAATCAATTAATCGGCATCATCACCGATGGCGATTTGCGCCGGATGTTGATGAACAACACGCGCTTAGATGCCATCAAAGCAAGGGATATCATGACAAGAAACCCAAAATTTATTGCGCCCGAAGAAATGTTGGTTGATGCGCTTACCCTCATGCGCACCTATAATATTACGCAGCTTCCGGTAGTGGATCAAGGAACTTACAAAGGAGTTGTGCATCTGCACGACATCCTCAAAGAAGGAATTATATAACTCATCTTTAAACCTTTATGTTATGAGCAGCATAGAATCATTCAATGCCTATCGCAAAAAAATGAACGACAAAATGATGTCGGCACCCAACAATAAAATCATGAAGCGCATTTATAGCCTCGACACTCTGACTTACGAGCCGGGGGCACTTGATGGCAAAACCAAAGAAATGCTCGGATTGGTTGCTAGCATGGTTTTGAAATGCGATGATTGTATTTATTATCATCTCCAAAAGTGCGCCGAATTGGGTGTTACCACCGATGAGATCATGGAAATTTTTGGAGTTGCCAATTTAGTTGGCGGCACCATCGTGATTCCGCATACCCGCAGAGCCCTTGAGTTTTGGGAAAACCTAATGGAGCAAGACCTACAATAAGGCATCAACCCATCAAAAAAAAACAACACAATCAATGAAGCAGTGGTTCTCACTTGTTTTACTTTTACTGCTCGTATTCCCTGCTTTGGCGCAAGTCACCAAAATTAGGGGAGTGGTTACCGATGCAACCAACAATGAACCCATCCCCTTTGTAAACGTTTATTTTGTTGGCACCACTACCGGCACAACCACCGATTTTGATGGCAATTATTATTTCGAGACCAAAGTGAAGGCCGACTCTATTGCCGCTTCCTTTGTCGGCTACCAACGACAGGCTTTAGAAGTGAAACTCAACAGGTACCAAGAAATCAACTTTAGCCTGCAACCCAGCCTCTTCCAGTTGGAAGAAGTGGTTGTGGTGGCCGGCGAAAATCCTGCTGACATTTTGATGCGCAAAGTGATTGCCAACAAAGAACAAAACCGAAACAACCAAATTGATGCCTACCAATGCGAAGTGTATAACAAGATTCAGTTTGACGCCAACAACTTTGGCGACAAGCTCAAAAACAAGCGCCTTTTAAAACAGTTTAGCTTTATTTTCGATTTTGTGGACACCTCCACCGTAAACGGAAAAGCTTATTTGCCAATCTTTATTTCCGAATCTCTTTCCGATGTGTATATCCGCAAAAATCCTGATCGCAAAATAGAGCAAATCAAGGCTGTTCGTGGTTCGGGCATCGAAAACCCCAGCATCGCACAATTTATGGGCAACCTGTATCAAGAGGTAAATGTGTATGACAATTACATCCCGCTTTTTGGAAAAAACTTCGTGAGTCCAATAGCTGATTTTTGTTTCGCCTACTATAATTATTATCTCATTGACAGCAGTTACATTGGCACCGACCGCTCTTACAAACTCATGTTTAAGCCGCGTCGCAAACAGGAACTCACTTTCACCGGAAGTTTTTGGGTGCATGACGCCACGTTTGGAATCAAAAAACTTGAATTTGATGTAGCAGCTGACGCCAACCTCAATTTTGTGAACGACCTTTCACTGCGTCAGGAATTTGAAAGGATAGATGGCAAATATTGGTTTCTAACTTCAGACTATATGGTGGCCGATTTTACCCTTACCGAAAGTGCCAAACAATTGCCAGGTTTTTACGGACAACGCACCACTACCTATAAAGACTTTATCATCAATCAACCCAAGGATGATGCCTTTTACAAACAAACCACCAATGTTTTGCTCAATGAAAACAGCATGAATCAGTCCAACACTTTTTGGCAAGAAAACCGACATCTTCAACTGACCAAAAAAGAGTCGCAAATCTACACCATGATTGATTCCATCGAAAACGTGCCCATCTTTCGCTCTTATTCTGATGCCGTTTATACCTTTGTTTATGGTTACCTTCCGCATGGAAAAATCGAATGGGGGCCATTGAATAAAATCGTCTCTTTTAACTCGGTTGAAGGACATCGTTTCAGAGTGGGTGGGCGCACTAGCACCTTATTCAGTGAAAATTTACGCCTCAACGGTCATTTTGCTTATGCCCTTCGCGATCAGCAATTGAAATATGGAGCCGGAATTTATTACACCTTCAACAAAAACCCTTTACGGGCAGCCGGCATCAGTTTTAAATACGATATGGAGCAGTTGGGCAGCAGTTTTAACGCTTTTAGCGAAGACAACCTCATTGGTTCACTTTTCAGGCGACAACCAGCCGACAAACTCAACCTCACCGGCGAATTTCGTTTTTATTACGATCATGAATGGTTCATCGGTTTGTCTAACAGGTTTGAACTTTTGCATCGCGAACTTTTTCCCGTAGGTAATTTTCAACTCAAAACATATACGCCAACTGGGGATTCCATCATACATCGGTCGTTAATTACAACAGAGTTGGCCCTCGAAGGTCGTTTCGCCTATCGCGAAAAAGTGGTCGTGCGGGCCTTTGACAGGGTCAACCTTGGAACACCCTATCCGGTAGTCAATTTCAGGTTGAGCATGGGTGTGCCCGATCTCATCAACGGTGAGTATGGCTACCAACGCATTCAAGCCGGCGTTTCGCATTGGTTCAATATCGGAAATTTTGGCTGGTCGAAATTCATTGTCGAAGGCGGTCGTGTTTTTGGCGAAGTACCTTTTCCTTTGTTGGTGCTTCATCCGGGCAACGAGACCTTTGTTTTTGATGAATATTCCTTTAACCTGATGAACTACTACGAGTTCATATCCGACCGTTACGCCAGCCTTTACTACACCCATCATTTCGATGGTTTCTTTTTCAACAGGGTTCCTTTGTTCAGAAAACTCAAGTGGCGCGAAGTGTTTTTTGTGAAAGGATTGGTAGGAACCATTTCAGACAAAAACCTGGTTTTGAACGCTTTACCCGAAGCCACCTTTCAGTTGGACAAGCCTTATTACGAGGCAGGTGCGGGCATTGAAAACATTTTCAAAATCGTTCGAGTGGATGCGATATGGCGCTTGTCGCACCGCGAAAACAAAGGAGCAAGCTCCTTCGCGGTTTTCGTTTCGCTTCAATTTGCTTTTTAATGACTGCAATATTCTATATTTCTCCTAACTTTGCCGTCTATCCGGTGGAATTTTAACCCTTGAACCGATGCAACTTAGTGCAACCCATCTTATCAAAAAATACAAACAACGCACCGTTGTCAACGATGTTTCTGTGCATGTGAACCAAGGTGAAATTGTTGGGCTATTAGGCCCCAACGGAGCAGGAAAAACAACCACTTTCTATATGATGGTTGGTTTGATAAAACCCTTTTCGGGAAATGTTTTTCTTGATGGACTGGATATCACCAGCGAACCGATGTATAAAAGAGCGCAGCGCGGAATCGGTTATTTGTCGCAGGAAGCCAGTGTTTTCAGGCAAATGACCATTGAAGACAACATCCTTTCGGTGATGCAATTCACCAAACTCAGTAAAAGCGAACAAAACCAAAAGCTTGAAAGCCTTCTCGAAGAGTTTGGTTTGCAACACATCAGAAAAAGCAAAGGCATCCAGCTGTCGGGCGGCGAGCGTCGTCGCACCGAAATTGCCCGAGCTTTGGCCGTTGACCCTATGTTTATCCTTTTAGATGAGCCCTTTGCCGGCGTTGATCCCATTGCTGTGGAAGATATTCAAACCATCGTTTCAACCCTCAAGAATAAAAATATCGGAATTCTTATCACCGATCATAATGTGCACGAAACGCTTTCCATCACCGATCGGGCTTACTTACTTTTTGAAGGTTCCATCCTCATGGCCGGAACTTCGGAGGAGCTGGCTGCAGACGAAAACGTGCGTAAAGTTTATCTTGGACAAAACTTTGAGCTGAGAAAGAAATAGCTTGTTGCCCCTTTATTTTTCAACATCTTTTCGTTAGAATTTTGCAATGCCAGTGAGGCTTTCAGACTTTTTAGTGCTGGCTCAGGCATTTTGAATATCGGTTAAAAAAACGATGAGCGAAAGCAATAAATAAAGAAGAATAATAAAAGGAATGGCCACAAACTGTAAAGCTATTATCAAAATGATTGCGCTGAGCAGAAAGAAATACCTGACCTCATTACCTTTCAAGGCAAACGACTTGAACTTTAACCCGAACAAAGGCAGTTCCGACACCATCAAAAAGCTCATCAACAACCCGATTCCAACATAAAAATAGGCGTTCGTTACCACCATATAAAATAGCGACTGACCCTCGTACAACTGGCTGCGCACCAAGGGCAAAGAAGCCAAAAGCAATCCCGAGGCCGGCGATGGCAGTCCAATAAACGATTCCGTTTGTCGGGTATCAATGTTAAACTTAGCGAGACGTAAAGCAGTAAACAACGGCACAATCAGGGCGACAAAAGGAAGTAAATTCACATCGCTTACAGTAATGTCAGGCAGACCATGACTGCTTTTCATCAATCCGAAAAGAATAAAAGCAGGTGCCACACCAAAAGAAACCACATCGGCCAACGAATCGAGTTGTGCGCCCAAAGGTGAATAAGCTTTTAACAATCGCGCGCTAAAACCATCAAAAAAATCTAAAACTGCCGCCACAAAAATCATATAGGATGCCCACGCCAATTGGTCTACACTAAAAAAATAGAT